>JANOWB010000110.1:0-12321 GCA_031417695.1 Polaromonas sp. | reverse complement strand
AGCCACATCACGCTGGTGCACGGCAGCGCGCAAGAGCTGGCCACCAGCCAGGCGATAGCTAAGCACCTGGGCAGCAACTGCACCGTTTTGCCTTTACTTGCCCTCGACGCTTTGGCCCTGGCGCTTGGCCGCTGCACAGGCGCAATCGGTGTCGACAGCGGCGTTAGCCACATTGCAGTGGCGCTGGGTTTGCCACATGTGCAAATTTATAACTTTGACACTGCCTGGCGCACCGGGCCGCTGGGTTGCAGCCAACAGGTCAGCGTGTTTGCCCAACCGTACCCGTCTGTAGATGTGGTGTGGCAGGCTTGGCTGCAATCTGAAAGTGTTTTGCCATGAGCGGCTTTGTGCTTGCTTTATATTCGGCCGCGATGCGCCTGGCCCAGCCGCTGCTCCGCCGAAAAATGGCGCGGCGAGCCGTTCAAGAGCCTGGTTATGCCGAGGCAATTGATGAACGCTTCGGGCGCTACACGCAGCTGCGCGAAACCACTTCAAACCTCGTGTGGCTGCACGCGGTGTCGCTGGGCGAAACGCGCGCTGCTGCCATCTTGCTGAAAGCGCTGCGGGCGCGTGAGCCCGGCTTGCGCGTGTTGCTAACGCACGGCACAGCCACCGGCCGTGCCGATGGCAGGGCGCTGTTGCAGCCCGGCGATGTGCAGGTGTGGCAACCGTGGGACACCCATGCAGTGGTGGAGCATTTTTTTGAACATTTCAAGCCGCGCTTGGGCTTGCTGATAGAAACCGAGGTCTGGCCCAGCCTGGTGGCAAGCGCGCATGCACGCGGCATACCGGTGGTGCTGGTCAATGGCAGGTTGTCTGAAAAGTCATTGCAGCAAGCCTTGCGCCTATCGCCACTGGCCCGCCCAGCCTACGGCGCGTTGACGGCGGTGTACGCGCAGACCGAGAGCGACGCCGCGCGTTACCGGCAATTAGGTGCGCATGTTGCCGGTGTGTTTGGAAACCTTAAATTTGATGCCCAGCCCGACCCCGTTCAGCAGGCGTTGGGCAAGACGTGGCGAGAATCGTTGCCGCAGCAAATGCGTCAGCCGGTGGTCATGTTGGCCAGCTCGCGGGAAGGCGAAGAAGCCCTTTTTTTAGAGCAAATAAATCTCTTTGCCCAACAAATACGGGCGCGAGCAGCTATCAATTCAATAGTACCGAAGTGGCTCATCGTGCCGCGCCATCCGCAGCGTTTTGATGAAGTGGCGGCGTTGGCTGCGCAATCCGGGCTGTCGGTGTCGCGCCGTTCAAGCTGGTCAGGCAGCCCCGCCCAGAGTGCTAATGCGTTGCAGGCCGATGTGTGGCTGGGCGATTCGCTCGGCGAAATGGCGCTTTACTATTGCCTGGCTGATGTAGCGCTGCTGGGCGGTAGTTTTGAAAAGCTCGGTGGTCAAAACTTGATTGAAGCCGCAGCTGCGGGTTGCCCCGTGGTGATGGGCCCGCATACCTTTAATTTTGCTGAAGCTGCGCAGTTGGCCGTTGAAAGCGGTGCTGCTTTCAGTTGCGCAGACATCAGCGGCGCTGTTGCGTTTGCTCTTCAATTAGTAGCTGATGAATCAGCGCTAGCAAGTGCCAGCCTGGCTGCAGCGGCGTTTTCATCGAACCACCAAGGGGTAACTGAGCGGTATGCTGGCGCGCTAGTTGCCTTCCTTGAGCCCAGAGCCGCTTAACGAAATGCAGTGTGGGCCAGCAGCGCTCAGCGTGCAGCAGAAGCCAGCGCTTTGGCCACCGCAGGCAGCGGAAAAAATCCACCGAGCTTGACCTGCGCATCACCCTGCGCCACAGCACTTTGAATAAACGGCAGCGCACTGGTGCGGCCCTTTTTCGGGGTAATCGGAACCAGCGCATACGGCACTACCGTCAATGGGTAAGCGCCCAGCCCGGCTGAACCGTCAAGATCTGCCGCGTTCGCGTCTTTTACCCACTGCGCCCGTTCCAGTGCTTCGCCGATAGATGCGGAGTTGGGCGCAATACTTTTGCCGGAACTGTTGAGGAGTTCAGCAATCGCCAAGCCTGCTTTTTGTGCAGCGCCCAGTGACTCATAACCGACTGCTCCGGGCGTTGTTTTAACCAAGTCCAGCAACGCCTGGCCACCTTTTGCGCTGCGGCCGGCTGTCAAACTCAAATTATTGGTGGGGCCAACTACCCGGCGCCACTTTGCATTGCCGCGAGAAAGATAAGTTGAAAACACGTGGGACTGGCCTGAACCATCTGCCCGCCAAATCGGCACGATGGCCCGGTTCGGCAGGGTAAGGCCCGGGTTGGCGCCAACGATTTGCGCGTGATTCCACTGCGTGATGGTGCCTTGAAAAATTTCAGCCAAAACGTCGCCATTGAGCTTGATCGTTTTTCCGCTCAATTCAGGCAGGTTCACAATCACGGCCACCGCTGCGCCTGCTAACGGTATTTGCCGCAAACCCGCCTGGCGCAGAGCGACCGCGGTAAGCGCGACATCACTCACACCAAAATCGATGCTTTGCTCAGTTGCGCGAGACACACCTGCAGAAGAGCCTTGCGCTTCATAGTTAACGCCGCCAGAAGCCGACCCAAACTGCGTAGCCCACCCTAACATCAGGTCTCGCACCAAGGTAGACCCCGCGCCGGTGACTTGGGCTTGAGCCGTACTGGCAAACGCTAGCAAGACGAGGCTACAGAAAGCGCCCGCCAACCGTGAACGCGGGGCAGAACGCGGAAACGCGTCTGACGTTTTCGCTACGCTGGAAAAGCGCGACGTCAAGTAATAGTTCATTCATGGGCAATCTGTTGTGGCGCAGCGCAGTTGCGCTGCGCGCTACTTCTAAAAGCTGTCAAGCTACTCGGGTAAAGAAACCCCAGCTTACAGGCGGCAGCCCAAAACGCCTTTTTTAGCGTTTTCAAAGTAGCCGGTATTGCCAGCGCATTCCAGCTTCTTTTCAGGCAGGGCGGTACCGACTTTAGCGGCGCAAGTGAAGGCTTGCGTTTTCTTGTTGACCGATTTGGCGTCCAATTTCCAGCCTGCAGGGCAGCTGTTGGCTGCTACCTTGGCGGCCGAAGCAGCGGGTGCGGGTGCTGCCGCCGCGACTGGCGCTGCTGCAATAACCTTGAGTTTGGTGCTTTGGTCTTTGCCATTACAGCGCAGATGGCTGGTGACTTTTTCAGGCTTGACGGTGACTAAAAAATCGCCCGGCTTGGTGTAGGTGTGGCTGATCAGGTACGGAATTTTTGATGGCTTGTCAATTTTCAGCTCGTCGCCAATGCCATCGCCCCAGTCGATTCGCACGCCGCAAAACGTGTTGCCAGTGACTTCAAAATCAATCGTTGCCTTCACCGGCTGACCTACTGTGCCTTGCGGCGCGTCGAGTTTAAAGCCGGTCAGCGTTTGCGCCATCGAAGCGCTGCACACCAACGAAAGCAAAAGGGCGGAAATGATTTTCATGAAAGTCCCCGGGTTGTATTGTTTAAAGCAATACATTTTAGCTATGGCTTGGGGCCAAGTCGCAGTAAAAGTCACCCGTCGGCGGGTTGGCCGTGCGCTTTATTTGGCTAGAAGCGAATTAATTGGCAATAAATCATCAGGCACCAGCGTGCCGTTGGCTTGACGCAAGCGCAGCCCGCCTAGCAGCACGTCGTAGCGGGCTTTTGCCAAATCGCGCTTGGTTTGAAACAGCTGGCTTTGTGAATTGAGCACGTCGATATTAATGCGTACGCCCACTTGGTAGCCCAGCTTGTTGGCGTCTAGTGCGCTTTGGCTCGAACGCTCGGCAGCTTCAAGCGCTTTGACCTGGCCAATACCAGACTGCACGCCGAAGTAAGCAGTGCGCGTAGCCAGTGCAACCGAGCGGCGAGCGCCGTCCAGGTCGCTGCGGGCTTTGTCTTTTAACGACACCGTTTCTCTGATGCGGTTTTGTGTAGAGAACCCGGCGAACAACGGCAGATTAAATGCCAAGCCAACCGTTGTGGTGTTGTTGCGCGAGGCGAAGGGGCTTGTGGCACTGCCCGACGGATTGCGATTTAAGTTGTGGCTGGCGGTTAAATCAAGCGTAGGCTTGTGGCCTGCTTCGGCCTTGGCAATTTCAAGCTCAGCCACTTCAAAAGCCGTTTGCGCCTGGCGAATACTGGGGTGTACCAACTCAGATTTTTCGACCCACGCGTTGACGTCTTGCGGCACCACAGCTGGCAAGTTGGCGGGCAAGCTCAAGGGTTTGGGCTGAGCGCCAGTAACGCCAGCAACGGTATCGAGCGCCAGCTTTTTCACCCGCACATCGTTTTCGGCGGCAATTTCTTGCGCGATGACCAGGTCAAACCGGGCCTGCGCCTCACGCGTGTCAGTGATGGTCGAGGTGCCGACTTCAAAATTTCGTTTGGCAGACGCCAGCTGCTCCGCCACAGCCGCTTTTTGGGCCTGTACAAACGCCAGGGTGTCTTGCGCCGCCAACGCGTCGAAGTAGGCCTGGCTCGTGCGTATCAGAAGGTCTTGCTGGGCAGTGTCGAGCAGCGCTTTGGCCGCATCAACCTGCTTGAAGCCTTGCTCATAAGTGGCCCAGTTCGCGGGCCGATACAGGGGTTGGCTGGCGTTGAGCGTGGCGGTTCGTGTGTTGTAAGTTCTGTCAATGACGGGCGCGCTGTTTTCAAAAGCACTTCTAGAGATACCCGCTGACAAACCTGCCGTTGGCAAAATACCCGCTTTGGCTTGCTCGGCCTTGGAAAGATTAGCGTCGTACTGCAATTTGGCAGATTGAAAATTGGCATCAAATGCGCGGGCAGCCTCGTAAATGTCCACCAGACTTTGAGCGCGAGCTGGGCTGCTGGCGGCAAACAGTGCGGCCGCGGCTGCGATGGCAATCACGGTGCGAGCAGGCGTTTTTGGAGCGATCATGAAAAGACTTTCCTGAAAATGGTGAGGGGCGAACATTGTTCAAAGTCGTTAAAAGTCATTAAAAGTACTTTAGTAGCTAGGCACGTTCGAGTCAATTTGCTGCGACCAGGCGTCGATGCCGCCGCTCAAATTGACCACTGCCGTGAACCCATGATGCGCTAAAAAGTTGGCCACCTGCGCACTGCGAATACCGTGGTGGCACAAGCAGGCGATTGGGTGGTCAGCGGCGTAAGTTTGCTGCAGCTCGGCCAGGCGCGCCGGAATACTTTGCATGGGGATGGGCAACACCTCAAAACCATCGGCAATGACGGCGGCGGTTTGCAGCTCCCAGGGCTCGCGCACGTCCAGCACCAGCGGCACTGCGCTAGCAGCATTGGCTGCGCTCCATTCGGCAAAATCATCAAGGTCGAGCTGGGCGGTCATGCAGAAAAATGGAGTTGAATCGACTCAGGGAAAACTTAGAATTCAGTTTTTAGAATTGAAACCTGGACGGCTCGGCAAAATTTAGCAGCCGTGGTGCCACGGTGTCCCAAGCCTGCGTGGTGTGCCAGGCGGCCTCGCCCACCCGGGTGATCAAGGTTGCGCGCATCACGGGCTCGTCGCCCACGATAGCGCTCAAACGCCCACCCATCTTCAGCAGGGCCAGCAGCTGCGGGGGCACAGAAGCCACAGAGCCGCTAAGCACAATCACATCAAACGGGCCGCCCAGCGCCAACGCGCTCTCCGGGTTACTGACAAGTGCAGCGCCGTCAGCGCAGCGCACTTCTGCGTTGTACACGCCTGCGTTGTGCAAATTGCGCTGCGCGCTGCTGGCCAATGCTGCATCAATTTCGAGCGTTAACACTTGCTGGGCGCGGTGGCTGAGCAGAGCTGCCATGTAGCCTGAGCCGGCGCCAATTTCCAGCACTTTTTCATGCTTTTGTACTGCCAGGTCTTGCAAAGTACGCGCCTCGACTTTGGGCGACAGCATGCATTGGCCTGGGTCGTTGTCAGCTTGGTTGGACAGCGGAATTTCCAGGTCAGCAAAGGCCAGCGCCTGGTGGCCAGCAGGCACAAAATCCTCTCGCTTGACCAGCGCCAGCAAGCTAAGCACATGGGTATCCAGCACTTCCCAAGGGCGGATCTGCTGCTCGATCATATTAAAGCGGGCTTGTTCGTAGTTCATGCGAATTCTGGTTTAGAAAAGTTTAAAAAGTCGAAAAGGGAGGGCAAGAATTTGCTGTAGTGTGCTAGAATATAGGTGCAACGAGTATTTATGCAGCTATTCACCGCTCGCCAAAGCAGGGGCGGCGGACGCTTTGGCGGCGAATCTACGTTTGAACCATTGAGCCAGATCGTCCATAAAGCAATAGGTAACGGGCACCACAACCAACGTCAGCAATGACGAGGTCAACACGCCGCCAATCACCGCCTGGCCCATAGGCGCGCGTTGCTCTGAGCCTTCAGTCAGGGCAAACGCCAGTGGGATCATGCCAAAAATCATGGCCAGTGTGGTCATCAAAATGGGGCGTAGCCGCACTTTGGCGGCCACAAGCAGAGCCTCGTTGCGGGCCATGCCGGGGACGTGGTGGCCTTGCGCGTCCAATGTGGGCTCGCGCATTCGAATGGCAAAGTCCACCAGCAAAATGGCGTTTTTAGTGACCAGGCCCATCAGCATGACGACGCCAATGACTGAAAACATCGACAGCGTTGAGCCGAACATCAGCAGCGCCAGCACCACGCCAATCAACGTCAGCGGCAAAGACGTCATGAGCGCCAGTGGCTGCAAAAAGCTTTTGAACTGACTGGCCAAAATCATATAAATAAACAAAATGGCCAGCACCAGCGCGGATATAGCGTAGCCAAATGATTCCGCCATGTTTTTGGTAGAGCCGCCGAACTTGTAGCTGTAGCCCGGTGGAAAGCTGATGGTGCCCAGCGCAGTTTTAATGTCGTTGGACACCTCACCGGCTGAACGGTTTTGTACGTTGCCATTAATCGCGACTTCGCGGGCCAGGTCGCGGCGATTGATCTGGTTTGGCCCGGTGGTTTCCTTAATGCTGGCCACTTGGCCAAGCCTGACGACGCGGCTTGAGCCATCGGCGTTGGCGCCCATAGCAGCGCTGGTAAACGGCAGCCGCGCAAGGTCAGCCGGTGCGTTGCGCGCTTCAGGAGCCAGGCGAACATTAACGTCGTAAGTCTGGTCGTCAGGTGCGCGCCAGTTGCCCACGGTTTGCCCGGCCACCAGCGTGCGCAAAGCATTGGCAATGCTGGACACCGACAAACCTAAATCGCTAGCGGCGTCGGTGCGCACATCGATTTGAATTACCGGCTTGTCAGCTTTGATGCTGGAGTCCATGTCAACCAGGCCCGGCGTAGCGCGAATCTTGTCTTGCACCACACGTGTCAGGCGTTCCAGCTCTTTCAGGTCTGGGCCTTGCAATGAAAACTCCACCTGCTTGTTACCGCCTACCGAGTCGGTCAGACCAACGTGGGTTACGGTTATGCCTTGCACTTGGGCAAGGCGTTGGCGCAGCACGCCAGACAAGTCGTCCACACTGCGGGTACGCGCCTTGCGGTCGACCAGGCGCACATACACGTTGGCGTAAATTTTGCCTTGGGCGTTGCCGGTGTTGATGGTGGCCAGCGTGTAACGCACCTCTGGAAATTCACGCACGATGGTTTCAACTTGCCGCGCCTTCGCTTCAGTGGCTTCGAGCGAGGAGCCTACCGGCGTGTAAAAGGTTAGCGACGTTTCCGAGAAGTCTGCTTTTGGCACAAACTCGGTGCCCAGCAGGGGCACCATAAAAATACTGCCCACAAAAATGGCCAAAGCAGCCAGCAGTGTTTTGATTTTGTGAACCAGCGCCCAGCGCAAAATAACCTGGTAGCCGTTGCTCAAAGACTCACTGGCGTGGTCAAACCAGCCCGTGACGCGGCCAATGGTTTTGTCATACAACGTCACCGGCGGGCCGCGCTTGCCGTCGGTGTTAATGGCCGGGTCATGCCAAATGCTCGACAACATTGGGTCGAGCGTGAAGCTCACAAACATCGAGATTAACACCGCCGCCACGATGGTGATGCCGAACTCGTGAAAAAACTTGCCAATGATGCCGCCCATAAAACCAATCGGCAAAAACACCGCCACGATAGAAAACGTGGTGGCCAGTACCGCCAAGCCAATTTCGCGCGTGCCGTCCATCGACGCTTGGTAGGGCGCCTTGCCCATTTGTACGTGCCGCACAATGTTTTCGCGCACCACAATCGCGTCGTCAATCAACAGGCCCACACACAGCGACAGCGCCATCAGCGTGATCATATTGATGGTAAAACCAAACAGGTTCATGAACAAAAACGTACCGATGATCGAGATCGGCAGCGTCAGGCCGGTAATCACGGTGGAGCGCCAAGAGTTCAAAAACAAAAACACAATCAGCACGGTGAGCAGCGCGCCTTCAATCAGCGTGCGGCGCACGTTTTCAACCCCGACCCGAATCGGGCGTGAACCGTCTGTGACCAGCTCCAGCTTCAAGCCGGGCGGCAACGTGGGCGTGATGTCCACAATCGCTTTGTTCAAACTGTCGACCACCGCAATCGTGTTTTCAGCCTGCGCTTTCTGCACCGACAGCAGCAGCGTGCGCTGGCCGTTGTAAAGCGCCAGGCTGTCGACTTCTTGTGCGCCGTCGCTGACCCGGGCCACTTGGTCCAGCGTGATGGCCGCGCCGTTGCCGCTTGCGCCAGCTTTTCTGGCAACGATGATGTTGCCAAAGTCTTCGGGACGCTTGATGCGCGCATCAATTTTGACAACCCGCTCTTGCGTGAGCGATCTGATTGCGCCAATTGGCAAATCTTGATTTTCACTGCGCACGGCGTTCACCACTTGCTCAGCTGTTACGCCCAGTGATTCCATGGCTTGCGGGTTCAAGTACAAATTGATTTCCCGACGTGTGCCACCTACGAGCGTGACTGCTCCCGCGCCGCGCACGTTTTCAAGGCGCTTTTTCAGAACCTGATCAGCCCAGTTCGTGAGCTCAACTGCGGACATTGTTGACTGCTGATCTTTAGGCACCACCGCCACCGACCAAATTGCGCGGCTGGCTGGGTCAAAGCGCAACACGCGCGGCTCTTTGACTTCAGCGCGAAACAGCGGCCGTATTACGCCGAGTTTTTCGCGCACGTCTTCTGCGGCTTTGCGGCCGTCTACGTACAACTGAAATTCAATGATGACGACGGCTTGGCCTTCGTAGCTGCGCGACGTCAGGGCGCTTACGCCAGCAATAGAGTTCACGCCTTCTTCAATTTTTTTGGTGACTTCGCTCTCAACGATTTCAGGCGATGCGCCGGGGTATTCAGCGGTAATCACCACGACCGGCAAGTCAATATTGGGGAACTGGTCAACCTGCATGCGTTGATACGAAAACAGCCCCAGCACCACAATGGCCAGCATCACCATGGTGGCAAAAACCGGATTTTTTAAGCTGACTTGTGTGAACCACATACTGAATTGCCTGGTAACGAAACGGGTAACTGAACTGGGGCCTGAGCGCGGTAATTAATCGGTGCCAATCAAGGCGCTTTGGCGCTCGATGCCGCCGCGGCCGACGCTGACGCTGACGCGCCGCCCACCAACGTGAATCGAACTGGCGTGCCTTCCCGCAGCGCGCCTACATTGGCCCGAATAACCTGCGCCCCTTCGGCCAGCCCGGTTACGGCCACCATGGCTTCGCCGTTGGCGCTGCCGCGCCCGCCTAAAACAACGGGTTTAATCACCACGCGGCCGTCTTCAACGGCTTGCACATAGGGTGCGGGTCGGTCGATGCGCACCGCACTTAAAGGCAGCGCCAGCAAGGTTTGTTTAGACAAGCCCAGCACGCCTTGCGCAAACAGGCCCTGGCGCAGCGGCTGCGCGCCAGACGGCGCACTGTTGTCGATGCTCAAGTAAACCAGCACGCCCCGGCTGCCCGCTTGCGCACTGGGGTTGATGCGCGCAATTTTTGCGGCAATGCTTTGGCTCAAACCTTCGACTTGCAATTGCGCGGATTGGCCTACCTGCGCCTGGCTGGCTTCAAGTGCACTCAGCGTCGCGTCTAGCTCCAGGCGGCTCAGGTCAACAATTTCAACGATGCGGGTGTCCACGCTAACGCGTTCGCCGTTTTGCGCCATGCGCTGGGCAACCTGGCCTGAAATGGGGGCGCGCAGGGCGGCGTCAGCTGCCGATTTGGCGGCAACATCGGTCGCTGATTTCGCGGCGTTGTAGGTTGACTGCGCAGCATTTAAATTGGCCAGCGAGGTGTCAAGCGCGGTTTTTGAGATAAAACCCTGGTCAACGAGTGCCTTGTTGTTGTCAAACTGCCGCTGGGCTACATCGACCTGCGCTTTGGCCGACTGGGCCTGCTCGCGCGCTTGATTCACGCGCAGTTGCAGCTCGCTGGCCTCAACCCGGCCCAGCACTTGCCCTGCTTTGACCACGTCACCTTCACGCACCAGCAGCCCCTGCAGCTCACCCGGCACGCGGGCTTTAACAACCGCTGAATTAACCGCGCGCAGCGCACCAGACACCGCTACGCCTTGGCTAATTTCTATGGTCTGCGCTTTAACGATGTCGGTTGCAGCAAGCTCCGCTGCGCTTTGATTTTTGTCGGTAGTTTGGGCTTCGAGCGCTTTTTGCGTGGCTTGCCGGGCCAGCAGGGTTCGCGCGGCAACTACCACGACCAGCACCACAACTGCCAGTGCAACGACCCATTTAATAACAGTTTTCTTAGCTAAGCGCATGCGTCGGTGGTCCAGTAAGGTTGTGCTTTTGAGTAGGTTCAGCGGCCAGGCCGCGCAAGATCGTGCCCAGCAGCGTGGCAATGTATTTTTTGGGGTCAAGATCGAACTTGCTGCTGGTGCAAACGCCGTCAGAGTGTTTGGCCAGCATTAAAAAAATCATGGGTGCTACCACGCAGTACACCCCGTAGTCGAGGTCCATGGCGCGAAACTCGCCGCGGTCAATGCCGCGCTGCAAAATGCGGCGAATCAGCGTTTGCCCGGGCTCCACCACTTGTTGCTGGTAAAACAGCGCAATGTCGGGGAAGTTTTTGGCCTCGCTCATCATGAGCTTGGGTATGCCCGATGCCTTGCTGGCGCCCACCGAGTCCCACCAGGTGTGCATGCACACACCAATCATGTCGGCGCTGGAGCCGTCAAAGCTGTCAAAGGTGTGGTTCCATTCCTTGAAATGGCTGGAAATGTTTTGTTCCACCACGGCTTTAAGCAGCTCTTCCTTGCTTTGAAAATACAAAAACAAAGTGCCTTTGGACACCCCAGCCCGCGCTGCGACCTCTTCAGCGCGCGTGGCGGCAAACCCTTTTTCAACAAACAGCTCTAGCGCGGCATCTACCAGTTCACCGGGACGCGCCTCTTTGCGGCGAACGTGCTTGGCAGCGCTCACCGGGTCGGAGTTACAAAACAGTTTGGGGAAGGGCATGTTACTGACTGGCTGGTTAGTAATATAGCCTGTTTAGTGCCCAGTCGTCAATGAATTGCGGCGGGGTGTGTGGCTTGTAGGGGCAGCTTTTGCAGGCAAGCGCTTACTACAAGCCGAAGTGCTCGATTTGATATGCAATTTGGTGCTGTTCGCGCCCTTTTTTATTGGGCTATAGCGCTAAACAGCAATGAATTTTGATCAAAAACGACCTGAAATCGACCAAAATCGACCAACAATCAATAAAACGCCTGCAAGCCCGTTTGCGCACGGCCCAAAATCAGCGCATGCACATCGTGCGTACCTTCATAGGTGTTGACGGTCTCTAAATTAATCATGTGGCGAATCACGTGGTATTCATCATGAATGCCATTGCCCCCGTGCATGTCGCGCGCCATGCGGGCAATGTCGAGTGCCTTGCCGCAGCTGTTGCGTTTGATGATTGAAATCATCTCGGGCACGTCTTTGCCTTCGTCCATCAGGCGGCCCACGCGCAGGCAGGCTTGCAGGCCCAGCGCGATTTCAGTTTGCATGTCGGCCAGCTTCTTTTGAATGAGTTGGTTTTGCGCCAGCGGGCGGCCAAACTGTACGCGGTCCATGGTGTACTGGCGAGCGCGAAACCAGCAGTCTTCAGCCGCGCCCAGCGCGCCCCAGGCAATGCCGTAGCGCGCCTTGTTCAGGCAACCGAACGGGCCTTTGAGGCCGCTCACGTTGGGCAGCATATTGCCTTCGGGCACAAAGACGCCGTCCATCACGATCTCACCTGTGATGCTGGCGCGCAAGCTCATCTTGCCTTCAATTTTGGGGGCGGTCAGGCCTTTCATGCCTTTTTCCAGGATAAAGCCGCGAATCGACTCTTGCCCGCCCGTGTTGCCGTCAGGGTCAGTCAGTTTGGCCCACGCCACAAACACATCGGCAATCGGTGAATTGGTGATCCACATCTTGGCGCCGTTCATCATGAAGCCGCTCACCCCATCGACGGTTGCGGGCTTGGCGCGGCTCAGCATGCTGGCCGGGTCTG
>JANOWB010000109.1:0-2935 GCA_031417695.1 Polaromonas sp. | reverse complement strand
CGTCAGCACCAAATCGCCTAAGCCCGACAGGCCGGTAAAGGTGTCGGCCCGCGCGCCCAGCGCCACGCCCAAGCGGGTCATTTCGGCCAAGCCGCGAGTGATCAGGGCGGCTCTGGCGTTCAGGCCCAAGCCCAGGCCATCGCACAAACCGGTGGCCACCGCCAGCACGTTTTTAACTGCACCGCCCACTTCAACGCCCACGATGTCGTCGTTGCCGTAAACGCGCAGCGTGGCGCTGTGAAAGGCGGCAACCAGCGCGTCGCGAACGGCCGGGTGCTCGCTGGCGGCGACCAAAGCCGTAGGTTGGCCATTGGCAACTTCTTGCGCAAAGCTGGGGCCGCTCAGCACACCCGCTATTAAATTAGGAGCTGCTTGCGCCCGTATTTCGTGGGCTAGAAGGCCAAATGAGCCTTGAAAAGCATCGTTTTGAGGCTTTTCGAAGCCTTTGCACAACCATGCGACCGGTCTTTGTACGTCCTGAAGCGCGTGCAGCATGCCGCGCAAACCCGACATCGGCGTAGCAATAACGATCAGGTCTTTGCCGTCGATGGCACTGGCAAACTGGCTTGACCCGCCAGCAATTTGCAACCCTGCAGGCAACTCAATGCCCGGCAAGTAATGCGAGTTGGCCCTGGCCGCGGCCATAGCTGCAGTTTGATCTGTGTTGCGGCCCCACAGCGTGACCTGATGCGCAGCAGCGGCATTGACCGCCAACGCTGTGCCCCACGCGCCAGCGCCCAGCACCGCAATTTTCATGATCTACCGACCATGAAATGGATCAAACTACGATTTGCGGTGCATCAGCCGAAGCAGCCGCAAGCGCTTGCTGCTGTTGCTGCTCATACATGGCTTGAAAATTAATTTCAGCCAGGTGCACCGGTGGAAAACCGCCGCGCTGCACAATATCAGCCACGTTACCGCGCAGGTAGGGGTAAACAATTTGCGGGCAAGCTATGCCCAAAATCGGGCCCATTTGGTCTTGCGGCATGTTGCGCAACTCAAAAATACCGGCTTGTTTGGCCTCAACCAAAAACACGGTTTTGTCAGCAATTTTGGCGTGCACGGTGGCGGTCACCACGATTTCAAACAGGCCGTCGGCCACGGGCGTGGCCTCTACACCAAGCTGAATGTCGACTGCTGGCTGCTCGGCATTGAGCAAAATATCAGGGGAATTGGGCTGCTCTAAAGACATGTCTTTGAGGTACACGCGCTGAATTTGAAATACCGGATCAAGATTGGCTTCGGCCATGAATTACTTTCAGGTTACTAAACAAAAAACAAAACTAAAGGGGGTTGAACCCGAAAATCAAGCAGCGTTAAGCAAAGGCAGCAAGCCGCCTTTGCCGTCCAGCGCTACGAGGTCGTCGCAGCCGCCCACATGGGTGCTGCCAATGAAAATTTGCGGTACGGTGCGCCGCCCAGTAGCGTCCATCATTTTTTGGCGTTCTTCAGGCAGCAAGTCCACGCGGATTTCATTGAGCTCGGTCACACCGCGTGTTTTCAGCAGTTGCTTGGCCGAAATGCAATACGGGCAGGTAGCGGTGGTGTAAATTTTGACGTTTTGCATGATGCTTTTATGACTTTTCTAGTGGCAAGTTGGCGTCTTTCCAGGCTTTTAGCCCGCCGGCCAGCGCTTGGGCTTGCTCGTAACCGAGCTTTTTGGCCACGGCCACTGCGCGGTTTGCACGCGCTCCGGTAGCGCACACCAAAATCAGCGGCAGCGCTTTGTTTTTTACCGTCATGGCCAGCTTGTCCTCCAGCTCGCTGAAAGGTACGTTTTTGGCACCACCAACATGGCCCGAGGCAAATTCGCCGCTGTCGCCGACGTCTACCACCACTGCTTTTTCACGGTTAATCAGTTGTACAGCGGCGCTGGCGCTCAGGGCGCCGGCGTTCATGCCGCTAGAAACCATGGGCCACACCAGCATGCCACCAGAGGCCAAAGCGATGGATATGAGCATCCAGTTGTCGATCAAAAATTTCACTTGCATCCCTTAAGTCGGTTTAACTCGAAAATTGCCTAACCAGTGATTTTAGAATGCTGGAAGCCGCCAAGCGTTTCGCGCAGCGTTTTAAGCTTTTTCAAACTCTGCCTCTTGCTTCTTTTCGCCCTGTCCCAGCCCTCAAGAACTCCTTTCTATCTCCAAGCCATCCCATGCACAAACTTGTACTCATCCGCCACGGCGAATCCACCTGGAATCTGGAAAACCGGTTCACCGGCTGGGCCGACGTGCCTTTGACCGCCACTGGCATTGCCCAGGCTCAGCACGCGGGCGCGTTGCTGCAGGGCGCTGGCTTTGACTTTGATGTGGCTTACACCAGCATGCTTAAGCGCGCCACGCACACACTGTGGCACACCCTTGACGCGATGGACCGCACCTGGCTGCCCGTACTGAACCACTGGCGGCTAAATGAGCGGCACTACGGCAATTTGCAGGGCCTGAACAAAGCCGAGACCGCTGAAAAATATGGCGACGCGCAGGTTCTGCTGTGGCGCCGCTGCTACGACGTGCCGCCCCCCGCAATGGACGCCAACGACGAACGCAGCGAGCGCAGTGACCGCCGATATGCCAAGCTGAAACCAGAACAAATTCCGCTCACTGAATGCCTCAAAGACACCGTGGAGCGCGTGTTGCCCTTTTGGAATGAATCCATGGCGCCTGCCATCAAAGCGGGTAAACGTGTGGTGGTAGCGGCGCACGGCAATTCGATTCGGGCGCTGGTGAAGTACCTCGACAACATCTCGGACGCAGACATCGTGGGCCTGAACATTCCGAACGGCGCGCCTTTGGTGTACGAGCTCGATGCTCACCTTAAGCCAATCAAGCACTACTATTTGGGCGACACCTGAGCCAGCCCTAGCCCACTGCAAATTCAGCTTAAAACTGCGGAACTGTAACGAGGGGTCTTTGTCATAGGTGTATATTGCTTTTCA
>JANOWB010000108.1:0-2996 GCA_031417695.1 Polaromonas sp. | reverse complement strand
CGGCTGTCAGCGGAATCATTTGCACGGGCTTGTACGTCAGGGCATTGCCCTTGCTGTGCCACAGCGTGTGCTTGTGCCAATCGGTGTCGTTGCGGCCGTTAGGGTTTGCAGGCGTATCGCCGTAGTCATTAACGGAATGCGCGCCACGGCTTTCATGGCGGGCAGCGGCTGAGACCATGGTGGCCTCGGCAGACTCAATCAGGTTTTCAACTTCAAGCGCTTCAATGCGCGCGGTGTTGAAGATTTTTGATTTGTCTTTCAAGCCGATCTTTTTTACGCGCTCGCGCAGCTTGGCGATGGCGGCAACGCCTTCGTCCATACTGGCCTGCGTGCGAAAAACGCCGGCATGCAATTGCATGGTGCTGCGAATGTCGTTGGCCACGTCTTGCGCGTATTCGCCGTCGGTGGCGTTGTCTAGCCGCGCAATGCGGGCCAGGGTGGCATCAGCTGCACCTGCGGGCAAAGCCTTGTGAACGGTGGTTTTGTTGTGCTCAACAATGTGATTGCCCGCCGCGCGGCCAAACACCAGCAAGTCAAGCAGTGAGTTGGTGCCCAAGCGGTTGGCACCATGAACGCTGACGCAAGAGCATTCGCCCACCGCGTACAAGCCAGTCACCACTTCGCTCTTGTTATCAGCGTTTTGCGTGACAACTTGGCCGTGAATATTTGTCGGTATGCCGCCCATTTGGTAGTGGATGGTGGGCACCACCGGAATCGGCTCTTTGGTGATGTCGACGTTGGCAAAGTTGTGGCCAATCTCAAACACCGACGGCAGGCGCTTCATGATGGTGTCCGCGCCCAGGTGCGTCATGTCCAGGTTGATGTAGTCCTTATTCGGGCCGCAGCCACGGCCTTCTTTGATCTCTTGGTCCATGCAACGCGACACGTAGTCACGCGGGGCCAAGTCTTTGTACGCAGGCGCGTAACGCTCCATGAATCGCTCGCCATCGCTGTTGCGCAAAATAGCGCCTTCGCCGCGGCAGCCTTCGGTCAGCAGCACGCCTGCACCGGCTACGCCGGTGGGGTGAAACTGCCAAAACTCCATGTCCTCCAGCGGAATGCCCGCGCGCGCGGCCATGCCTAGGCCGTCGCCTGTGTTAATAAATGCGTTGGTTGACGCTGCAAAAATACGGCCCGCGCCGCCCGTGGCCAGCAGCGTGGTTTTAGCTTCAAAAATATGCACGTCGCCGGTTTCCATCTCGAGTGCGGTCACACCGACAACGTCGCCGGCGTCATCACGAATCAAGTCCATCGCCAGCCACTCAACGAAGAAATTGGTTTTTTCTTTCACGTTTTGCTGGTACAGCGTGTGCAGCATGGCATGGCCGGTACGGTCAGCGGCAGCGCAGGCGCGCTCAACTGATTTTTCACCGTAGTTGGCTGTGTGGCCGCCAAAGGGGCGCTGGTAAATTGTGCCGTCCGGATTGCGGTCAAACGGCATGCCCATGTGCTCAAGGTCATAGACCACTTTGGGTGCTTCGCGGCACATGTATTCAATGGCGTCCTGGTCGCCCAAATAGTCTGAGCCCTTGACGGTGTCGAAAAAATGGTAGTGCCAGTTGTCTTCATTCATGTTGCCGAGCGACGCGCCGATGCCGCCCTGCGCAGCCACTGTGTGCGAGCGAGTCGGAAACACTTTGGTCAGCACGGCAACGTTCAGGCCAGCGCGTGCCAACTGCAATGAGGCGCGCATTCCGGAGCCGCCAGCGCCGACGATGACGACATCAAATTTACGCGAAGGAAGCTTGGTGGATGCTGCGGCCGGTGTTGGGGTGGGAGAAGTCATTTATTTTTTCGAACTCAATGAGGGGTCAACGCAAAATAGCAAAAAACTCGTCAAATCTGTGTCTACAGACGCATTAATACTTGCGCGCCCCAGGCCGCGCAAGCCGTGAGCCAAACAATGGTGAACACTTGCAAACCGAGGCGCACGCCAACGGGTTTGATGTAGTCCATCCAGATGTCGCGCATGCCGACCCACACGTGATACGTGAGGGCAATGATGATCGTGAAGGTCAGCACTTTCATCCACTGCGATGAAAAAATACCTGCCCATTTATCGTAACCAATGGGGCCCTTGCTGAACAAAACCTGCGCCACCACGATGGTGGTGAAAAGCGCCATCAGGCCCGCAGTAATGCGCTGGGCCAGCCAGTCGCGCAAGCCGTAATGTGCGCCTACAACAATGCGTTTTGTACCGTGATTGATTGCCATAAATATGATTCCTGATCAGTAGGGGTCAGAGCTGAAGATCTAACCCGCAAAAATTTAAATTAGTACAGGCCAAACAGCTTGGCACCCAGCACAACAGTGAGCGTGACGCTGATCGCCAGCGTGGCAATGGCCGAGATTTTGCCGAATTCTTTGGTCACCGCCGAATGGTGTGTGTCAGACCACAAATGGCGCAAGCCTGCAACCGCGTGGTGCAAATAAGCCCAAATGAGCGCCAGCGCAACCAGCTTCCACATAAAGCCGGGCAAGCCCAACATGCCGACATTAAAAGCAGCTTTAAAAGTTGCAAAGGAAATCTCAGACGACACCGACTTGTCAAACATCCACAGAATAAACGGCAGCAAAATGAACATGATCGCGCCACTGATGCGGTGAAGAATCGACACAATTCCCGCCACGGGCAGGCGGTAGCTGGGCAGGTCGGTAAACGCGTTGATATTGCGGAACTCCGGCCGCTTTTTGGCAGTGGTAGCTGATTCAGACATACGTGGCTTTCGATGTTGTTTTAAATGTTTCAGTAACCGCTGTGTAACTTGAAAATCGTGTCGTGGATTCTGGTAAACCCTCAAATTCTATTGCAATGCAGCATCTGCTTTCATTTGCAAGGCGATAGCTTAAAGTTTTTGTCTGAATACGGGCTGACGGCGCACCAACAGGGCGCATCACAAGCGGATTTTTACAGGCTGTCCAAGTCGGCAAGCATTTCAGTGGCCCGCTGGCGTACCTGCCCGCGCAGCTCGGGTGTCATGCGCTGCAGGTTTTTC
>JANOWB010000107.1:0-2277 GCA_031417695.1 Polaromonas sp. | reverse complement strand
TCGCAGCCCCCCCCGCCGAGTTATCGCTTTGCCACTTCTTCAGCCGACTCTGGCCCCGAAGACGGCGTGCAATGGCTTTTAAAACGCAACTGTTCGGTAACACCGGCCCAACTGATGACGCTGTTCGTGTCGCTTTGCGTGGTTTCCCTTGGTATTGCGACGTTTTTTTGGTTTCAGGGCGCAACGCTGGTCATGCCGTTTGCCTGGGCTGAGTTGCTGGCGGTGGGCACGGCGTTTTTGGTTTACGCACGCCACGCCAGAGACGGCGAGAAAATTTCACTGCAAGGCGCCCGCTTGGTGGTTGAACTCGAAACCGCTGGCCGCTTGGAAAGGGCCGAATTTAACCGCGAATGGGTGCGGGTCGAGCCAACCAGCGGTGATGGGTCATTGATTGCAGTGTCTGGCCAGGGCCGATCGGTCAACGTCGGGCGGCATTTGCGGCCTGAACTCAGGCCCGCGCTGGCGCGTGAAATTCGCCGGGCGCTTCGCGGCTGCTGAATTTTTCAGCCGGATGGGGCCAAAGGGTACCTTCGCGACTGGTTTCAGGGTTTTGTAAGGCGGCGCTGGCAAAGTGGCATATTCAAAACTTTATAATCACGGGTTGGGCATTCGACAGTTTTGATATTAGAAGTAACCGCAGTAGCAGTAATAAAAGTGATCACGATGTACGTCAGCAAAGCATTTGGCAAAGTAATCAGTAAAGCATTTGACGAAATCAAGGCAACCGCGGCGCAAGCTGTGCGCTCGCTTTTGTCGGTTAGCGCCTTTCTGGCCGCTTGGGCATCTACAGCAGCCTATGCCGTGGGTGACTTGCCCGGCGGGCCAGCAGTCAGGCAGTACAACTTGCACCCCGCTGTGACCAAAGTGGCAGAAGACCAGGCATGGCTCCACTGGTTCATGATGGGCATTTGCGTATTTATTTTTGTTGCCGTTTTTGGCGTGATGTTTTATTCCATCTTGAAGCACCGCAAATCTGTCGGTCACAAATCTGCCAATTTCCACGAATCAACCGCGGTTGAAATCGCGTGGACAGTCGTCCCGTTTTTGATCGTTATCGCCATGGCGTTGCCAGCCACGCGGGCTGTGGTGTTAGAAAAAGACACCACCAACGCTGAGCTCACCATCAAAGCCACGGGCATGCAGTGGAAGTGGGGCTACGACTACATCAAAGGTGAGGGCGAAGGTATTGCGGTGCTGTCAACGCTAGACAACAGCCAGCGCGTGCTGTCAAACACCGGTGGGCCTAAATCGGGCGACTCGACTGACGACTATTTGCTTAAAGTTGATCACCCGCTGGTCGTGCCAGTCGGCAAAAAAATTCGCATTATCACTACCGCCAACGACGTGATTCACGCGTTCATGGTGCCGTCTTTTGGCATTAACCAAGACGCTATTCCCGGCTTTGTTCGCGACACGTGGTTCAAAGCCGAAAAAGTCGGTGACTTTTACGGCCAGTGCTCCAAGTTGTGCGGCAAAGAGCACTCCTACATGCCGATTCACGTCAAAGTGGTGTCTGCGCAAGACTACACAGCTTGGGTGTCAGGCAAAAACAAAGAAATGGCTGCCAAAGCAGATGATCCGGCAAAAGTCTGGACGCTGGCTGACTTGAAAGCGCGCGGCGAAAAGGTGTACACGACCAATTGCGTGGCTTGCCACCAAACCACGGGCAAGGGCGGCGGCGCTATCAAAGCACTCGACGGCTCGGCCGTGGTGCTAGACGCTGACCATGGCAAACAAATCGCTATTTTGCTCAACGGCGCCAATAACGGCGCCATGCCTGCGTGGAAGGCGTTAAGCGACACCGATTTGGCTGCTGTCATCAGCTACACCAAAAACAATTGGTCTAACCAAACTGGTCAGACCGTACAGCCCGCTGAGCTGCTGGCTGCACGCAAGTAAGACCGCCGGGAAAAGACCTCTCGCAGTTGTTCGTCAAATTTCAAGTTTTAAGTTTTCAAAGCGCGTGACCATACCGTCAGCCGCCAAGAGTCGAAGGAAGTAAAAAATGAGCGCCGTACTAGACCCCCACAACCACGGGCATGCCCACGATGACCACCATGACCATGGCGCGCCGGTAGGCTGGCGCCGGTGGGTGTTTGCCACCAACCACAAAGACATCGGCACGCTGTATTTGCTGTTTGCCTTTTTCAATTTGATGTTTGGCGGCGTGTTGGCTCTGGGCATTCGGGCTGAGCTGTTTCAGCCGGGGCTGCAACTGATTAACCCGGAGCTGTTTAACCAGCTCACCACCATGCACGGGCTGATCATGGTGTTCGG
>JANOWB010000106.1:0-4403 GCA_031417695.1 Polaromonas sp. | reverse complement strand
GTCGGCAAGTATTGGGCAACCCCACCGCCGCAAGTCAAATATAGCCAGTTTGACCCGCGTGCGCTGGCGCCATTTATTGGCACACACCCAAAAGCTGTGGCGCACTGGCTCAAGACTGGGGCAGAACAAACTTTGCTGATTGACCCAGATTACAAGCCAACACCAAAAGAAAATAAGTATCACTTGATGAGGCAGATTGAAACTGCAACCGGCTTGGACTTCAGCAGAAAACACTTCAAGTTAGTGGCATAAAGAGCTGGTTGCTGGGGCAATGTAGTTGGCGAACGCATTTTTAAATCAACAGGCAGGCCATGAATATTTTGCTAACGGGTGCACAAGGTAATTTTGGTGCCGAATTTTGTCGGCAAGCCCAGAGTAGCCCACACGTTGTGGTGACACCTGTCGGGCGCAACGACTGGGCAGATATTGATAAAAAGCTGGCGTCCGCCAGCGTGGTGGTGCACGCTGCAAGTGACCTTCGCACACCTGCCGGCCTGCGGCCTACCCAGCTTCTGAACTCTAACCTCATGTCCACCGCCACGCTGCTTGAAGCTTCACGTGATCATGGCGTTAAAAAATTTGTCTTTTTAAGCAGCTGCGCCGTTTATGGCGAAGACATGACCACGGCCGAAAACAGCTTGTGCTGCCCCATCAGCATTAACGGCATTTCAAAACACTTGAACGAAAAATTGATTGCGGAGTTTTGCACGGCTAACGCTATTGACTTTCAAATCTTGCGTGTGTTTAATTCTTACGGTGGGCGTGACAACTTTTCTATTTTGAGCAAACTCAAAAAATCGCTTTTGTCTGGCGCGTCCTTTACGCTAAATAACGACGGCCGCATGTTGCGCGACTTTATTCACATTAGCGATGTTGCTGCCATCGTGATGAAACTGGCTACCTCCGACGTCAAAGCAACTCACCTAAATGTAGGCACGGGCGTGGCAACCAAAGTCTCCAGTCTTGTCGCCCTGGTCAAAGCGCAGTTCCCAAAGCTTGTAATCCAACCCGGCCTATCGCGCGAAGCCGAGTATTCGCGCGCTGACACGACTCGCCTGCGTGAAATTTGGACCGGTGACTTTGTTCGAATTGAAGACTATATAAATAGCCAATTCAAAAACTACGTGACCGAAAATTCAGTCACGTTTTAAAAGATCTGGCTCTGTCGTACACCGCGTAATACCTGGTTTTAGCCACGTCCCAGCTGTACCGCTGCGCAAACTCAAATCCGTTGCGTGCCAGCTTGGCGGTCAGCGCCTTGTCTGTTCGCAGCTGCCGCAGCGCACGAGCAACTGCTGCGCTGTCGTCAGGATCTTGCAGCAACAGCGCGTTGGTCTGATCAGTCAGCAAACTACCCATGTTGTTGTGCGGCTCAGTGGTTGTTAGCACAGGTATTTGTCTGGCCATTGCCTCCAGCAGCACCATTGGAAATACATCTTGCGTCGTGGGGTGGGCCAGGCAATCCATAGCGGCGTAAGCCGTTTGCATGCCAGCCACTACCCCCATGAATCGGCAAGTTTTACCCTCACCCAGTGCCTTAACCCGATCAGCGTACTGCACCGCTTGCCCCGGTTTGCCAATGACCATTATTTGAACGTCAAACGGCAGCAGCGCCGCGCCTGCAAGCAATACGTCCAAGCCTTTCTTTTTAAAATCGTGACCGACAAACCCAACGGTCATGACACCCGCGCGAAGCCCCAGGCGCTCGCGAGCTGCCGCTTTTTCTACCTCACTGATGGGGGGACTTGGTATGTCTACCCCTGGCGGAATAACAGTGCATTCGGGTAAGCCGGCCATGTATTGCCGGGTTTCATCGTGCACAAATTGCGATACAAAAACGCAGTGATGCGTGGCGTTAAGCATCCGCTTGTTCTCAAGCCATAAATAGGCAAGCAGCCTGGGGCTTAGCGCAATACGCAGTGCGCTCATACCGCGCTGCTTTAGGCTGGCATGAACCGTTTTAACGCTGACGGTTTGTACGCTACCGTGCGTGATGTTTTCGTAAGAGTGCACCACGTCAAATCCCGAGCGCGTAACGCGCCGGGTGTACCAGCTAAACCACAATTGGTTGATCCAGCGCGAACCAATCGGCAGCTTGGGAACCAGCACGTGCTTGAGGTGCGCGCCTTCTGGGATGGGCGGCGGTACAAACAACTGGGAAACCACCGTAATGTCGTACTCGCCAAGCATGCACATGGCCAAAGAAACGGCCAGACTTTCTGCGCCACCGCTCGTCTTTGCAAAGTTCCGTGTAACAACGGCCAGCTGCGGTTTCATCACATCAATTTTATAAACTTGGCGTCATTCATAGCGCTTCAGGCCTACGGCGCTGCGCTGCGGCGGGTTGAACCGCGTTTGTCTTCGTATCGGCTCAGGCATTTCAGCAGCAGCTGCATCCAGGTTGTGGTGCGGCTTACCAGTACACGCGGCAAGAGCAGGTCGTCAGATTGGCCCGGAACTGCACGACCCCGCGCGGTAGTGGTGGCAGTGACATAACCCGCGCTTTTAACCGCCGCTGTAGCGCCTGCATTCAGCCCGCCGTAGGGGTAACAAAAATGCTGGACCCCACCGACCTGATCAATCATTTGCTCTAGTGCGTGCTTTGACTCAACAATTTCCAGGCGCTGCTCTGCTTCCGCCAATTGGGACACGTTGGCGTGGCTCAAGGTGTGGGAGCCGACTTCTTGACCCGCGTCAATCCAGGCTTGAAGCTGCTGCACCGTCATTAACGGTACTTGCACAACCCCACGCCCGATGTCCCAGCTGTTGGTTTTCCCCACCTGGTTGGCCACCACATAGCAAGTTGAAGTGAAGCCATGGCTTTTGAGCACTGGCAGCGCACAACGCAGGTTGTTTTCATATCCGTCGTCAAAGGTGATGCCAAATACTTTGCCGCGTTTTTCCCCGTTCAGGTAGGGGAGCAAGTCACCCATAGACTTGCCCGCATAACCGATTGCCGAAAGCGCCGCCATGTGTCTGGCAAATGTCTTGGGCGCAACCACCAACCCGCGCATCGGTGAGCCTTTTGGCGGCTCCGCGTCGACCTGGTGGTACATCAGTATGGGTATGGTTTGCTGAGCCATGTTTTGAATGGTGTTTACATCAACACAATATCGTATTGCTCTTGCGCCATGGCCGCTTCAGCCTGAAGCGAAATCGGCTTGCCAATAAACTCGCTAAGGCCAGCCAAGTGCTGGCTTTCTTCATCTAAAAAAAGCTCAATGACTTTGGGCGACGCCACGACCCTGAACTCGCGCGGATTAAACTGCCGCGCCTCGCGCAGAATCTCTCGCAAAATGTCATACGTCACGCTGCGGGCAGTTTTGACAACACCTTTGCCGCTGCAGGCACTGCAAGGTTCGCACAACTGATGGGCCAGAGATTCACGGGTGCGCTTGCGAGTCATCTCCAGCAGCCCTAAAGCCGAAAACCCATTGACGTTTGTCTTGACACGATCACGCGCAAGCTGCTTTTGAAATTCAGCCAACACCGAATCTCGATGCGCCTCTTTGACCATATCAATGAAGTCCACAATCACAATACCGCCCAGGTTGCGCAGCCGCAATTGCCGGGCAATCGCCAGCGACGCTTCAAGATTGGTCTTGAAAATCGTCTCGTCAAAATTGCGCGCACCGACAAAACCGCCTGTATTCACGTCAACCGTGGTCAGCGCCTCAGTCTGGTCAATGATGAGGTAACCGCCCGATTTCAAATCAACCCGGCGGCCCAGCGCTTTGGCGATGTCTTCGTCAATATTGAACAAATCGAAAATGGGGCGCTCACCGGCGTACAGCTGCAGCTTTTCAGCCGTTGCCGGCATAAATTCGGCGGCAAAGGTTTTGAGTTTTTCGAATTGTTCGCGTGAATCAATTCGTATGGTTTGCGTTCCTTCAAACACCACATCACGCAGCACGCGCTGCAGTAAATCAAGGTCTTGGTGCAGCACCGACGCTGGCGGCAAACGCAGTGCTGCGTCTTTAATGCGGGCCCAGGTTTTGCGAAGATAGGCAATGTCTTCTTGCAGTTCAGCGTCCAGCGCGTCTTCACCGTTGGTGCGCAAAATAAAACCGCCGCCTGCGGCACCGGCCAGAGCAATTACACGTTGCCGCAGCTCTTCACGTTGCTTGGGCGGAATTTTTTGGGACACACCCACGTGGTCATCTTGCGGCAGAAAAACCAGCAAACGCCCTGCAATACTAATTTGCGCGGTAAGTCGGGCGCCCTTGGTGCCAATTGGATCTTTAAGCACCTGCACCATCACGGCCTGGCCTTCAAACAGCTGTTTTTCAATGGGCTGAACGGCGGGTGCGGACACGTCGCCGTCCGCATGGCGACTGTTGATACTGCTCATCAAGTCCGCCACGTGCAAGAACGCGGCTTTGTCCAGGCCAATGTCAATGAAG
>JANOWB010000105.1:0-15842 GCA_031417695.1 Polaromonas sp. | reverse complement strand
GGGGCTACAACGGCCAGTCACCCGGCCCGACGATTGAAGTGGTTGAAGGCGACCGTGTACGGATTTTTGTCACCAACAAATTGCCCGAGCACACCAGCGTGCACTGGCACGGCCAGCGCCTGCCCAATGGCATGGACGGCGTGTCGGGCTTGAACCAACCCGCCATCCCCGTGGGCAAAACTTTTGTCTACGAGTTTGTAGCGCGCCGTCCTGGCACCTTCATGTACCACCCGCACGCCGACGAGATGACCCAAATGGCAATGGGCATGATGGGCTTCTGGATTACCCACCCCAAAGCCAAGCACCCACTGATTGATGAAGTAGACCGCGACTTTGTATTTTTGCTAAGCGCCTACGACATTGACCCCGGCGCGTACACCCCCAAAATCATGACCATGCTGGACTTCAACATCTGGAGCTGGAACAGCCGCGTGTTCCCCGGAATTGACCCACTGATCGTCCGTAAAAATGACAAGGTGCGCATTCGTTTTGGCAACCTGACGATGACGAATCACCCGATTCATTTGCATGGCCATGAATTTCTGGTGACGGGTACAGATGGCGGGCCCACGCCAAAATCAGCGCGTCAATATGAAGTGACCACCGATGTGGCTGTTGGGCAAATGCGGCAGATTGATTTCCTGGCCGACGAAGAAGGCGACTGGGCTTTTCATTGCCACAAAAGCCACCACACCATGAACGCCATGGGCCATGACGTGCCCACGCTGATCGGTGTTGACCACCGTGACATTGTCAAGAAAATTACCAGCGTCATCCCTGACTACATGGTGATGGGCGAACGCGGTATGGCCGACATGGCCGAAATGGACATGCCGCTGCCCGACAACACCGCCAAGATGATGACCGGCGAAGGTCCATTTGGCAGCGTCGAGATGGGCGGCATGTTCAGCATGGTCAAAGTGCGCAAAGACCAAAAACCAGGCGACTACAAAGATCCGGGTTGGTACAAGCACCCACCCGGCACCGTGGCCTATGAATGGAAGGGAGACTTACCCAATCCAGCGCGTTTTGCATCAGAAGGTGGACAGTCCATGAAAGCGCAAAACATGCCGGCTAAAGAAGTTGAGGTGCAAATCCGCAAGCCCGTGATGAATAAAGGCGCGGGCGGACACGAAGGCATGAAGCATTGAATTTTTAAACACCAACCCAAGGTCACATCATGAAACACAACACTCTCAAATTAATAGCTGCTTGCGCCCTGCTTTATTTGGCTACAGCCTCTTTTGCACATGAAAACACGCCCCACAAAGCTAAAACGGCCGCTGCGGTCAAAGAGCAGAAAGATTGGGGTATTGCGGGCGATGCCAAGTCTGTGAAGCAGGAAATCACGCTGGCAATGGACGACAACATGCGTTTTACGCCCAGCGCCATCACCGTCAAGCAGGGCGACGCGGTTCGCTTTACTGTCAAAAACCAGGGCAAGCAGTTGCATGAAATGGTGATTGGCACCAAAAAAGAGCTTGATGCACACGCGGCGTTGATGGTGAAGTTCCCCACCATGGAGCATGACGAGCCTTACATGGCGCACGTTGCGGCTGGCAAAACGCAAGACATGATCTGGACATTCAACCGCGCAGGCGAGTTTGAGTTTGCTTGCCTGATTGCAGGCCATTACCAAGCCGGTATGGTCGGCAGGATTTCCGTGCTGAAGACGCAATGACAGTCAACTTACTAATTTTTAAACTTTTTAACCTTTGAAAGAAAACCATGAAAAATACCAAAACCGTTTTGATTCTGGCCACCCTGCTGACCGCCAGCGCATCGCTGTTTGCTGCATCACACGCCGGCGCGCCTATGACCAAAAGTGAAACCAAAGAGGAAGCCAAAAAAGACACGCCAGCGGCAGCAGCTGTTGATATGGCAGACGGCGAAGTGCGCAAAATTGACAAGGAAAACAAGAAAATTACGCTGAAGCACGGCGTGATCAAGAACCTGGACATGCCGGGTATGACGATGGTTTTTGCTGTCAAAGACGCTGCGATGCTGGACAACCTGAAGGCTGGCGACAAGATTAAATTCAAGGCCGAGCAGACGGGTAGTGCAATTACTGTGACTGAGATTCAACTGGCTAAATAAGCTTGGAACGGCATGGCCTCACCAAACCCTCACCCCAGCCCTCTCCCGCTGGCGGGAGAGGGAGCAAGATGGATCTCGCTTTACGAACGCTTATTACTCCCTCTCTCCTGCGGAGAGAGGGTTGGGGTGAGGGCAACTGCAGAAAAAATTCAAGCATCGTGCGCACCCCCATCCCAGCGTGCCCCAGCGGGGAAAGGAGAAAGAGGCTATTTAACCTTTGCCCCCCGCAAGCGCAGCGCATTAAAAATCACGCTCGCCGAACTCAAACTCATGGCCAGCGCAGCAATCATGGGCGACAGCAGCCAGCCCGTCCACGGGTACAGCAACCCCGCAGCAATCGGTATGCCCAGCGCGTTGTAGACAAAGGCAAACGCCAGGTTTTGCTTCATGTTGGCAACGGTGGCGTTTGACAAGCCAAGCGCGATTGAAATACCGCGCAAGTCGCCTTTGACCAATGTGACTTGCGCACTGTTCATCGCCACATCGGTGCCCGTGCCCATGGCTATGCCGACATCAGCCTTGGCCAGCGCGGGTGCGTCGTTAATGCCGTCGCCTGCCATGGCGACCACATGACCCTCAGACTGCAATCGCTCAATCAGCGTCAGCTTGTCACCGGGCTTGACTTCACCGTGTACTTCTTCAATACCCAATCGCTTTCCAATTGCTTTGGCGGTGGTTAACCCGTCGCCCGTAGCCATGACGATGCGCAAGCCAGCAGCTTTAAGCGTGGCCAACGCCTCGGGCGTGCTCGCTTTGACTGGGTCAGACACCGCCAGCAAGCCCGCCAGTTTGCCGTCGACTGCCAGGTACATCACACTTGCGCCTTCTGCACGCAGCGCTTCGGCTTGGGTGAGTACGCTGTCGACCGCCACGCCACTTTGCTGCATCAACGTCGTGTTGCCCAATGCTAATTGTTTGCCATCGACCTGCCCTTTCACGCCAATGCCTGAGCCTGAATCAAAATTTTCAGGCTTGCTCAAGGCCATATTTTTTTCTTTAGCAGCGCGCACGATGGTTTCTGCCAGCGGGTGTTCACTGCCCTGGTCCAGGCTGGCGGCAAGGCGCAACACCTCATCACCTTCAAATCCGGCAGCTGCCACCACACGGTCAAAGGCTGGGCGGCCCTCTGTCAATGTGCCGGTTTTATCAATCACCAGCGTATCAACCTTGCGTAAGTTTTCAATTGCCGCTGCATCCCGAAACAGCACGCCCTGCGTAGCGCCCCGCCCCGTTGCCACCATGATGGACATCGGCGTTGCCAGGCCCAGCGCACAGGGGCAGGCGATGATCAGCACCGACACGGCGTTGATCAAACCAAACACCCAACTCGGTTCAGGTCCAAACATGCCCCATACAAAAAACGTCAGCACTGCCGCCGCCACCACGCCGTACACAAAATAGCCCGCCACCACATCAGCCATTCGCTGCATCGGCGCCTTTGACCGCTGGGCCTGCGCGACCATTTGCACGATTTGCGAGAGCATGGTGGCACTGCCGACGTGGTCTGCGCGCATCACCAGCGCACCGCTGGTGTTCAAAGTCGCGCCAATCAGTTTGTCACCGACCCGCTTGCTGACGGGTAATGGCTCGCCAGTCAGCATCGATTCATCCAGTGCGCTGCTGCCTTCCGTCACCACGCCATCTACCGGCACCTTTTCACCCGGCCGCACGCGCAGCATGTCGCCCACATGCACATTGCTCAACGGAATGTCTTCTTCTTTGCCATCAGCACCGATTCGCCGGGCAGTTTTCGGCGATAAGCCCAACAATGACTTGATAGCCGCGGACGTTTGCGAGCGGGCTTTCAATTCCAGCAACTGCCCCAGCAGCGTCAATGAAATGATGACCACCGCCGCCTCAAAATACACCGCCACCCGGCCCATTGAAATGAAAGAATCTGGGAAGACCTGCGGGAACAACAGCGCCACCACGCTGTACACAAAGGCCGCGCCTGTTCCCAAGCTAATAAGCGTCCACATATTCGGGCTGCAGTTGACCACCGACTGCCAGCCACGTTTAAAAAACGGCGCACCCGCCCACAGCACGACGGGTACTGACAGCGCAAACTCAACCCAGCTCTGTGTGCCCATGCTGAACAAATTCAGCTTGTGCCCCACCATCGCCAGGGAAGCCACCACCACCGTTAACGGCAACGTCCACCAAAAACGGTGCTGAAAGTCGATTAACTCTTTGTTTTCGCCTTCTTCCAGCTCGGGTATCAAAGGCTCCAGCGTCATGCCGCATATCGGGCAATTACCGGGCTTGTCTTGCCGAATTTCGGGGTGCATAGGGCAGGTGTAGATTGCGCCCGCCACGCTTGGCTGCTGGGCACCAACTGCTGGCGCTGGTACTTGTCGAACATCAACCAGTTTGGCCGTTGTGTATTGAGCTGGGTTGGCGTTGAACTTGGTCTTACAACCAGCGCTACAAAAACAATATCGCTTACCTTCATGCTCTGATTGGTGCGCTGACTGCTCAGTCACCGTCATGCCGCAGACCGGGTCTTTTAACGGCTGCAGTGCAAGGCCTGCATCAGGTGCGGCTTGCTTATCCACAGCAGCCACCGTTCATGCTTAAAACTTGACGATAAATGGTATGCATGATGAACTCCTTCGACCATCTTCGGGGGAACCGAGGGCAGTATTTTGATGCCGATCAACCTAGCTCTACCTAAAACCTTTGTCTGCTAAAAATATGAAGGTCCTTGACTAGCTTTATTTGTTCATCGGCATGGAAGGGCCGCCCATCTTCATGCCGGGCTCCCCGCGTTTGGCTAAAAACTTGGCAAACATAGCAATCTCTTTTTTCTGCGCACGAATGATGTCTTTGGCCATCACGCGCATTTGTGGATCCTTGCCGTTTTGCAGTTCTGCTTCAGCCATGGTGATGGCCGACTGATGATGCACGCGCATCATCATTGCAAAATCTACATCTGTGTTGCCGCTTGACTTCATGCCCAACATCTTGTCTTGCATATCCGTCATCATGGGTTTCATGTCCATACCCTGCTGCATACCCATGCCCTGCTTCATGTCCATGCCAGTCTTCGGCATAGGCTTGACAATGTCAGCCGGCATGGGCTTTGCCGCATCAGTGGGCGTTGGGGCAGATGACTGAGCGCTGACCGCTGCCATCAGCAAACCTGCACCCGATGCGACTACCGCTGACCGAAACAGATTGAAAAATTGATTGCCTGTCATGATGAGGTTTCCTTACGAATGAAAAGTTGAACGCGGTTGCGGCTGCTACCTCTCACCGCCACTGTGTTCCTCGGCGCGGCGCGTGGGCGTCAGGTAACAGCCCGACCTGACGCGGGACAGATTGAACTTTTTGCTTTGCGTCGTATCATTACCTGATGCCTCGCACCACGCGTTTCCTGTTCGTTACCCTGATGCTCGTTTTGTTGCCTCTGCGCGGCTGGGCGGGCAACATCATGGCTGTGGAAATGGCTTCGATGGCCGTCGCGCAAGCCGGGGTCGCCATCGATGCCGGCCAAACAGCCATGCCTGCAGATTGCCCGATGCTTTCGCAGCTATCCAGCGGGGCAGGCGATCAAAACGAAGCGCCTCCGCCTGCTGGCTGCAATTGCGACACCTGCGAGTTGTGCCTGGCGGTTGCCAACTTGGCTGATGTTTCCTGGTCTGCCAGCCCCTTGCTTCGGCATTCGTCGCCGCCAGCGTTTAGCACCCGCTTTATAAGCGCCATCAGCGCACTGAATTTCAAACCTCCGATCGCCTGAGCTCCCTGCCCAAGGCGCGCCTGCATTAAGTCTGCATGCGTTTTGATACGAGTGACCACTGCGTCGCTCGTCTTTCGGAGGAACTCTATGAAACTATTTTTGCTAGCACTTGCAGTGTCAGTCAGCAGCTGTGCGCACGCTGGCCCGATGGGCTTTAACGGCAGCACCATGGCGATGGGTGACTTTTCACCCAACTGGAAGGAAGCCTGGGTTAACTACGCCGTGACGCCGCGCGATGCTTTTGGCGCTGGGGGCGTTGCAATGCGCTCGGACGACAAGCTGGTAACCCGCAACTTCAGCGAAGTGACCTACACGCGGCTGCTTCACCGCATCAACGGCGAGCATTCGCAGGCTAACTTTTGGCTGGTGGGGGGTGTGGGGCGCGTGACTGGCAACACCTTTGATGGCGGTAAAACCATGCTGGCGCCAGGTGTTTCAGCAGACTATGAAACCACCCGGTTTTACGCGTCTGCGTCGGCGCGTCTTTACCGCGCACCAGGCATCAACCACGACTTCATATCTGCCCGTACCGGCTTTTCATTCTACGAAGTTGACTACGACGAGACCCAGCCGTGGCTGATTGTGGAGGCGCGGCGCATGCGCGGCTTGTCTGAAAAAATCGAGATCACGCCGATGCTGCGGCTGATTCACAACCGCTACTTTGTGGAGTTCGGCGTGAACAACATGCGGCAGGGGCGGTTTAATTTTATGTACATTTTTTAAATTTTCAACCTTAACGAGCAACATCATGAAAACATTTGTCAATTTATCTACTATTAAATCAATAGCTGCTTGCGCCCTGATTTATTCGGCTACAGGCACTTTTACCTCTGCAATTGCGGCTGAAAGCGTTAAAGCAACCGTTAACGGGATGGTGTGTGCGTTTTGCGCACAGGGCATTGAAAAAAGCCTGCTGAAAATGCCCGAAACGAAAGCCGTATTTGTAGATTTAAAGAAAAAGATCGTGGCGGTTGAAGCCAAAGACGGCCAAACGCTAGACGGCAAAAAAATCAGTGCTGAGATAAAAGACGCAGGCTATGACGTGGTCAAACTTGAAACAGTTGCGCTGTCAGTGGACGACATTAAAGCCGCCATAAAAGTCAAGAAATGAGTGATGCACCACTTGTAGAACCGTCGGGAAAATGGCTTGCATTGGCCAGCTTGTTCACCAGCACCAGCACGCTGCTGTGTTGCGCCCTGCCAGCGCTGCTGGTGGCGCTGGGTGCTGGCGCAGCGCTGTCAACACTGGTAGCAGCCGTGCCAGGTTTGGTGTGGGTCAGCGAGTACAAAGAAGCCGTATTTGGATTTGCAGCGGTGATGCTGGTGGGCGGCGGCTGGCTGCAATGGCGCGCCCGCTTTGCCCCCTGCCCGATTGAGCCTGCGCTGCGCGATACCTGCTTGCGAACCCGAAAAACATCGCGGCGTATTTATATCGTCAGCGTGGCGATTTATGCGGTGGGTGGGTGGTTTGCATTTGTGCAACCGCTGCTGTGAACACTGCTTAGCGCTATTTATTCAGTAGCTGCTCGCGCCCGAATCAATTGGCTTAAAGACGCTATTTACTCTTAGAAAGCAGTGTTTTTTGGCGCTGGGTGGCCCCAGTGTGCTAAGGTTAAGCCCATGCCTAAAGCCATCCGCTACACCCTGCTTTCTATTCGTGATCTGGCTATATCGCTGGGCCCTTTTGTCTTTCTGGCAGTCGCGCTGCTGGCGCTGGCTTACTGGTGGCTGGACCCCAATCCGCCCAAACGCGTTACGTTGGCCACGGGCCCCGCCCAAAGCGCTTACGAAGAGTTTGGCAAACGCTACGCCAAGGAGCTGGCGCTGGAAGGAATCACCGTCAACCTGCTGCCCACCGAAGGCTCCGCCGCCAACTTGCAATTGCTGCGCGACGGCAAAGCCGACATGGGTTTTGTACAGGGGGGTACCAGCGTTTATACAGACGCAGATCAAGAGTCGCTGAGCTCACTGGGCAGCTTGTTTGTCGAGCCGGTCTGGCTTTTTTATCGCGAGGACGCGGCGCGCAAAGTGGTGCCCACTGGCAATTTGAATTCGCTTACGCAGCTAACCAGCTTAAGAGTCAATTTGGGTACGCCCGGCAGTGGCGTTCCCGCCTTGATGACCAAGCTGCTTGAAAGCAACCGCGTTGAGCTAAGTAGCTTGAAAATTTCAACGCTAGACCAAACGCCAGCCACTGTTGCCTTGCTGGGCGGCGACCTAGATGCGATTGTGTTTGCCTCAGCACCGGAATCACTCATGGTGCAAATGCTGCTGCAAACACCCGGCGTCAAGCTCATGAATTTTGCACAAAGCGATGCGTATTCACGCCGTTTTGATTTTTTAAGTGCCGCCAAACTGCCGCGCGGCGTGGTCGACTTGGCCAGCAACGTGCCGCCTGATGATGTGCAGCTGGTGGCACCCACCACTGCGCTCTTGAGCCGAAACACCACACACCCTGCCCTGCTGCAATTGTTTGCGCAGGCCGGCAACCAAATTCATGGCAGCGCGGGCTGGTTCAAGCGAGCGAGGGCTTACCCGAACATTGAAAACAACGAATTACCAATTGCCAAAGAGGCAGAGCGCGCCATTAAAAACGGCCCGCCGTTGCTGCAGCGCTATTTGCATTTTTGGGTCGCTAATTTAATAGACCGTATGTGGCTGGTGCTGAGCATTATCCTGGCGCTGCTGCTGCCGCTGTCGCGGATTGTGCCGCCGCTTTACGCCTTTCGGGTTCGGTCCCGCATCTTCAGGTGGTACGCGCAACTGCGCAGCATTGAGCTGCGCAGCGCCCACGACGATCAGCACGCGCTTTTAAAAGAGCTGGACGCCCTTGAAGGCCGCGCAGAAAAAGTAACCGTGCCGCTGTCCTACACAGACGAGCTTTACTCGCTGCGCAGCAACATTCACCTGGTGCGAAAAAAGCTGCTGCGCACTGAGGTCGCCTCTCCCTGAATTTACTTGGCGACGCTGCACCATTTGCCTTGCTGGTATTTTGAAATCTCAAGGCGCTGTTCAACATCAGTTTGCATTTGAAACAAATGCAGCCACTGGTTAGCCACCAACTGCTTGACGACCGCATGCTGGGCGATGATGCTGTCAATCGCAGCGGTAGGCGCTTCAATGAACACACTTAAGCGAAGCGGTGTGTGTTGCCACGCTTTTCCGTCGTGCAATGACTGCATTGGCAAGCCAATGCGTAGGTCGCCGCCGTTGCCTTCAAACACACCCAAGCGCCCGCCGACTACGTTGTGCTGCACTTTGTTGCCGCTACCGTACTTGACGTTGTCGACCACGCTGGCGTAATACTGCATGTTGATCCAATTCGTCACCACCATCGGGGCCGTCATGATGAGCGTAAGCACGCCCAGATCAAGGTCTTGCGTGTGGTCGTAGTCGTGTAAAAAAGCCCGCCCTGCCAGGTTCAAGTGCTGGCTACGCGCACGCGGCGCAACAATGAAAGCGGCGTTATTGGCCAAGCCCCATTCAGGCCTTACCTGCGCCCAATCGTTGGCACGCAGTTTGACACTGTGTGCAAGCGCATCGGTGTTTTTAGCCAAGTGAGCCAAGCCCAAACTGGGTGCACGCTCGGCTCTGGCGAGTTGGCCCGCACTTAGTAAATCTGCTCGAAGCTGATGCATATCTGCAAAGTGACTTTCAGGCAATAAATCGGTGTCGTACAGGCTCAACTCATCGGTTGTGGTGTTGTGCAGACCGCCTAAAAACCAGGTGGTGGAAGGCACATCTATGCCTTTTGCGACCAACGCATGGCGCACCTGCCCATCGTTGAGCAAAGCCGCCAGCGCTCTGGCATTGACTTCACCGGTTTGGCCACCGCAGGCACCGCAATCCAGCCCGGCAGCGTGCGGGTTGTTGGCAGTTTGGCTGCCATGGCCGGCCAGCACCACTATGCGTGCGAAGTCTTTTGTAAGCCCAATTGCATTCAAAATACCAGCCGCCATGTCGGCGCGCGACTGCAGTTCAGCCGCAGCTGTTGCACCCGCTGCGTTTTGCAGGCGCGGCCGGGTCAGCTGAACATCTTTGGCCGACAAGCCAGTTTGCTCAGCCGTGAGCGGCGTGCTGGTTTTACCTAACGTCTTTTTAAGCAGATCGCCCGCGTAAAGCAGACCGCAGGACTCCACAAAGCTAAAGCCGCTACTGGCTGCACCGCGAAAATCGCGCCACGTGCTGCGCCATTGCAAACCCTGCTTGCGTTGCCTTGCCATTGCTTGCCCGAGCGACAGCGAATCGCATTCGTCCGTCACGCTGCGGCTGGGCGCCAGCAAACCCGGCAACTGTGGGCGGGTCATGGCTGTGCCGATGGGCGAGTAAGACACAAACAGGCCAAAAAAACCGGCGAAACCGCGTGTTTGAGTGGTGCTGCTGGTGGCCTCCCACGCGCGGCGAAATACTTCAGACCGCACATCAATGCAAAAAATGGCCTGCACTGCGGGCAGCGGGCGCGCAACCAAAGGCTGGACTCGCGGCGCATTCATCAAGCCGTGGCACAGCGGTTGTTGAAAAGCTATTTCCAGTGCGCTCTGCAGCAGCCAATTGTGCGCATTTTCAGTATCAAATCTACTGTTAGCCGACGTTTTACTGGCGCGACCAGCTATCCATTTAGTAGCAACTTGCGGAACAGATTGCCATTGGAGCAGCAACCACTCCCAAGCCAGCCGCATAGCCAGCAAGTCAATAATCGAGTCATCATCTACCTGGTTAAGCACCGTGCCCAAACGCGCTTGCCAGCGCTGGTAAGCACACCACGAAGCCCAGCCATTGATGCTCATCAGCAAAGCAGTGAAGTAGTCAGTGACTTGCTCAGGCGGGGTATTGGCTGCCAAGCCCAGCGCTTGACTGGCGACAGCGATCAGTTCACGCGGGTCAGCCGGTAGCCCGGCAGCTTGTTGACTGAAATTGGCGTACCCCATGAGCAATGCGGTGCCGTGGTCTTTTGCTGCGGCCGCGTGCCAGCTTGCGTATAAGCCGGCACTTCGCGGCGCATTCCAGGCGGCTTGGCTCTTGTCAAAATACGCTGCGCAATGCTGGCTGAGTTGATGCGTCACAAAATCAACCCAAGGCACGGCGTGCGTCAAGTCTCGCTCGCCGTCTATCAGCGTGGTGACAAGCACCTGCGCAGCAAGCTCGGCCGGGGTTGCAGACAAACTGTCGATCAATTCGTTGACGCTGCATTCAGCCCCAGCTTGGTCAACAGCGCACTGTAAATGCGCAGCGGTTAATTGATCCGACCGCCACTGCTCTAGGTAAAAAGCGCGCGGCATAACCATGGGCGATGCGCTGCATTGCGCAATCTTGCGCGCTGCCTGCTCAATTGGTTGATCAACAAAACCCCAATACGGGTTGACTGCAATAAATTGGTCTAGCGGCCAGGTCGGGGCAATGCGCTGGCAGGCATTGGTCACGCTCGGCTCAAGTTCATTAAACGTCAGCTTTGCGTCTGGTTTGGGGGCTGGGTTGCCAGCAAATTCATTTTTAGCACTGCCGTCCAGATCGTCCAACAGCAGGTCAACTGCTTCGCTCTTGAGTACTGCAATCATTTCAAAACTCCTTTAGGAAAGCGTTCAATCGAACGGGCTAAACGCGCTGGCCACAGCCGAAAAGTCAGGCGGGTAAACCATTCGTCGAGGTACAGGCCAGCGTAAAACCACGGGTACAAACTGCTGGCCACACGGCCTTGTGGGCGCGCTCGTATCAGGCTTTGCAGTGCAAACAGCAAGCCAAAGCACACCACGACCCAGCCAATGTCAAATAGGTGAACGCTTGTGCTGGCTTTGCCGGTGCCCAGCCACATACCGAACAGGTGGTGCAACCCGAAGTAAGAAAATGCCACGCCAAAAGCGCTAGCCAAAAGCGCAAGCGGCCACCAAGCCGCCATGCGCAGTGCTTGCGCAGTCAGCAGCGGCGCCAACGCTAGCGACACAATGGCCGACAGGGCCCACAACGCCGGAAATTTATCAACTTGCGCCCCCCACAGCCAGCCTGCCGCTGCCACCATCACCAGGCCGCATAAGGCGCCAACCGCCAACATGCCCAGCCCAACGGCGGCTTGCGGCGGCGACATCGCTTTTAGTCGCGCCTGCTCCACAGCACCGCCTGCTGCCAAAAATGCGTGCGCTTTGTAAAGTGAGTGCGCCACTAAATGCAGCAGCGCCAAGTCGTACGCACCCAAGCCGCACTGCATCAACATAAAACCCATTTGCGCGCAGGTCGACCAGGCCAGCATCACCTTCACGCTGATCCGCGTCATCATCACCAACGCAGCAATACACGCAGTCACGCTGCCCATCACCACCAGCAGCGTTTGTGCGCCAGCAACTTCAGACAACAGCGGACTCAAGCGAATCAGCAAAAAGCCGCCCAGGTTCACAATGCCTGCGTGCAGCAAAGCTGACACTGGCGTAGGCGCCTCCATGACCTGAATCAACCAGCCATGCACAGGCAACTGAGCGCACTTGAGCAGCGCACTTATCGCTATCAAAAACACTCCTGCAGTCAGGGCCGATGGAAACCCGACAAGCGATTGCGCCTTGGCAATCATCTGATCAATCTCCAGCGTGCCCAGCACCGTCCCCATCAAGGCGACGCCGCCAAACAAACACACATCGCCCAGTCGGCTGGCCAAAAACTTTTTATGTGCAGCAATTAGTGCCGCTGGCCTGTTTGAGAAAAATGTCAGCAACTGGTGCAGGCACAACGAGCAAGCTAACCACGCCAACGCCAGCACGGCCAAGTTGTTGGTGATTATGACCGCGCACACTGCAGCCAGCGTTGCCATTAACCAGCGCGCGTAGCGGGCTTGCCCCGCATCGCCACCCAAGTAGGTTTGTGAATAGCGGGTGATTACCCAGCCGATGAAGGTGACCAGCAGCAGCACTGTCGCACCAACCGCATCTGCACGCACGCTTAGCGCCAACTCGCCCGCAGGTCCCAATGGCAACAAGCTAAAGCCGTCGGACACCAGCGGGCCGCCCATTACTAGCAGCACCAGCGTTGCCGCCGCCAAACTGATGGCCAATGCCGAGCACACTCGCGCAACGCGCCATGAAGGCAGCGCTGCTGCGAACAAATACAGCAGCGGCACCGCAAACAACAGCGCCACCCGCAGCGGCTGTAAATTTTCTAATGAAAAACCCAAAATAGCCTCCGTTTTTTGCCAATACAGTGACTGTGCCTGCTTAACTTAATTCTGTAAAATACATATTACGGTTATTAATGTTCTGTAAAAAAGATTGATTAAACATGCCCCGGCTCAACTATCACCACTTGCATTACTTTTGGGCGGTTGCCAAAGAGGGCAACCTGACCCGCGCTGCCGCACAGCTCCATGTGTCGCAATCAGCACTCTCCACGCAAATCAAGCAGCTGGAAGACCAATTGGGCCAAGCCCTGTTCACACGCGAAGGCCGGGCGCTGCAGCTGACTGAAGCGGGTCGGGTTGCGCTGACTTATGCAGAAACAATTTTTGAAACCGGCAATGAGCTGACCGCGTTGCTGCGGGACGGAAAACGCCTGGAAAGGCAAGTGCTGCGCATTGGCGGCGTGGCCACGTTGTCGCGGAACTTTCAGGAGAACTTTGTCAAGCCGCTGATCAAGAGAAAAGACGTTGAGCTGGTGCTGCAGTCTGGCAGCCTGGACGACTTGTTGACGCGGCTCGCGGTACACAACCTGGACGTGGTTCTGAGCAACCGCAAAGTGCACGCGAGTAGCCAGCACCCGTGGCGCTGCAGACGCGTTGCGCGCCAGCCAGTGAGCTTGGTTGGAAAACCTTTGGGCAAGGGCAAAACGTTTCGCTTTCCGCAGCAGCTGGCCGAAGAGCCGCTGCTGCTACCAGGCCGGGACAGCGACATTCGTGCGGGTTTTGACGTGTTGTGTGACCAGCTAGGCTTGCGCTACCAGGTGCTGGCCGAAGTAGATGACATGGCCATGCTCAGGCTGCTGGCGCGTGATTCTGGGCACGTGGCGCTGGTGCCTTCGGTGGTGGTGCAAGACGAGCTGCGCAGCGGCAAACTGCAAGAGTATTGCGTGGTGCCTCAGCTTTATGAAAACTTTTATGCGATTACGGTGAAGCGACATTTTGAGCCGCCGCTGCTCAAAACACTGTTAGGGCGACCCGAGGCTGAGGTGCTGGGTGCCACTTGACAACTACAGGCCCAACGCCTTCCAGCCGCCCATCCCCAGCTTTTGCAGCGTGGCGATATTGGTGTCAAAAATAGCGTCAGCACGCGGAAAAGCTTCAACCGCTCGCTCCACACTTTCCTCGCGCAGCAAATGCAATATGGCAAACGGTGCGCGATTGGTGTAGTTACTGATGTCGTCTGGCTCGGTGCCATCAAACTGAAACTGTGGGTGAAAACTGGCGAGTTGAATCACGCCTTCCAAGCCATGCTCGTCCACCACGCCTTCCGCGACTTCAAGAAAATCGTTGAAGTCCAGAAAGTCTTCAAATAACGTGGGGTGAATGAGCAGCGTAGTGTCAATCTCGCTTGCAGGTGTGACGACCAGCAAGTCAAGTTCGCGGTCAAGTTCTTCCAGCAGGTCGTCAGCGTGACGCGCTTTACTGACGACCAAGCGGACTTGATTTTTAACGTAGACCGCTTTAGCAAACGGGCAGAGGTTGAGGCCAATGACGGCGGCCTCTAACCAGTGCTTTGTTTTAGTTAGAACTTCTTCTTCGGTCATCCCCGCACCCGAATTCCGTCAGACAGGGGCCACGGATCTGGCTTTGCCAGGCCGTAGGCTGGAGGCTGCGGCTCCAAGCCCCCTTGAGGGGGGTTGGACAGCCTTCAGAGGCGCTGCCTCCGGCAGCGAGGCGCCCTGCAAGGGCAGCGGCCCCCTCGGGGGGCAGCGCAGTACGCGAAGCGACAAGCGTGGGGGCTTCATTTCAGAGCCTTATAGCGCATGCGTTTTGGTTTAGCACCCTCTTCACCCAAACGCTTCTTCTTGTCAGCTTCATACTCCTGATAGTTACCATCAAAGAACGTCCATTGGCTGTCACCTTCAGCCGCCAGAATATGAGTGGCAATGCGGTCCAAAAACCAGCGGTCGTGGCTGATCACCATGACTGAGCCTGCAAACTCCAGCAGTGCGTCTTCCAGCGCACGCAGCGTTTCCACATCCAGGTCGTTTGATGGCTCGTCAAGCATCAACACGTTGCCGCCCGCAATCAGTGTTTTGGCCAGGTGTAAACGCCCGCGCTCACCGCCTGACAGCGTACCGACCCGCTTCTGCTGGTCGCCGCCGTTGAAGTTAAAGCGGCCTGCATACGCACGGCTTGGCATTTGAAATTTGCCGACGTTCAAAATATCAAGTCCGCCAGAAATATCTTCCCACACGGTTTTTTCGTTCGCCAAATCGTCGCGGTTCTGGTCAACAAAGGCCATGCGCACGGTCGAGCCCTTGACGACTTCGCCGCTGTCTGGCAGCTCTTTGCCTGCTATCAATTTAAAGAGCGTTGACTTGCCCGCGCCGTTCGGGCCGATGATGCCGACAATCGCGCCAGCAGGCACGGTAAAGCTTAAGTTGTCGATCAACACCCTGTCGCCAAATGACTTGGTGACGTTTTTAAACTCGATGACTTGCGCGCCCAGACGTTCGGCCACAGGGATAAAAATCTCGTTGGTTTCCACGCGCTTTTGGTATTCAAAATCGCTGAGTTCTTCAAACCGTGCCAAGCGTGATTTGCTTTTGGCCTGGCGCGCTTTCGGGTTTTGGCGTGACCATTCCAACTCTTTCTTCAGTGCCTTGGCACGGGCTTCTTCACCTTTTTGCTCGGTCGCCAGGCGCTCGCCCTTTTGCTCCAGCCAGGTGCTGTAGTTACCCTTCCACGGAATGCCGTGGCCGCGGTCAAGTTCCAGAATCCATTCGGCCGCGTTGTCCAGAAAGTAACGGTCGTGGGTAATGGCCACCACCGTGCCCGAGTAGCGCTGCAGAAATTGCTCTAACCAATCAACAGATTCAGCGTCAAGGTGGTTGGTGGGTTCGTCCAGCA
>JANOWB010000104.1:0-1764 GCA_031417695.1 Polaromonas sp. | reverse complement strand
ACCATATCTCAATTTTGGCGATAGACCGCATAGATGCGGCATCGTCAGCCCTTGGGTCTTGCCGGGCCAAACCCAACCGGTGCAAACACAAGTAACTGGCCCGGCCTTTTAACAACGCTGATTTGACGGGCAAATCGAGCGCCTGCACCAGTCGGGGCAAGTCGCGGCCAAACAATTGGTCTTGCAGGGCTTTTGTCGCAGTTGAGACCAAAATCCTCTCGCCACTTAACAGCGCAGGCACCAAATAAGAAAAGGTTTTGCCGACCCCTGTACTTGCCTCAACAACAAGTACCGTTGCATCATCAATGGCATCTGCAACCGCTATGGCCATTTGCAGCTGACCATCCCGCACCGCAAACTGCTCGGTCGCCCGGGCCAGGGCGCCGTGCGGGGCAAACGCAGCTTCAACTTCAGTGGCCAGCCTCATCAAGCGGGCTCGCGCGGGTCTAGCGACGACTCCAGTTGCGATATTTGATCGCGCAGCTGCAGCCGTTTTTTCTTGAGCCGCCTGAGCATGATTTCGTCTATTGGCACAGCGTGCACGGCGCTGTCAACCAACGCATCAATGTCCGCATGCTCGATCTTCAGATCAATTAGCCTGCGTTCAGGGGAATGGTGATTAAGGTTGGAGTCGTTTGTCACAGCTATGCAGCTTATCGGATAATAGAAAGAAACCGCCAGCAGATAACGCTGCCCAGAGCCTTCGCGCTCCACTTTATTGAAGGCAACATGTCAAAAAGCTACCGAATCACCGCCGCTACCGGCATTCACAAAGGCGACCGCGACTACCAGCAAGATCAGGTTAGCCTGATTAGCCACCAGCGGGTTGCTGGTTGCCTGCTGGGTATTATTGCCGATGGCATGGGCGGACGCAGTGGCGGGCGCAAGGCTTCAGACCAGGTCATGATGACAGCCAAGCAGCTGTTTGAGCGTTACGCTCCCGATGGTGACGACACGCGATCAATGCTCAAACAAATCGTCGATGAAGCCCACACCGTTATCAAACTAACCGCCATTTCAACTGAAGAAGAGCCGCACAGCACACTGGCCGCGTTTGTGATCAACCCGGGAGGCGAGTGCCACTGGGTGCACACCGGAGATTCCCGTATTTACCATTTTCATGGCAGTAAATTAATGCACCGCACGGTCGACCATTCTTACGTGCAGTCCCTGGTGGACAAAGGCGAAATTACCGACGAAGAAGCAAACGTGCACCCACAATCCAACATATTGATGGGCTGCCTGGGCACTGAGGACCCGCCGCCTATTTCTTACCATCACATCCCCAAGCTGGTTGCGGGCGACACTTTAATTGCTTGCAGCGATGGCGTGTGGCACTACTTCAACCCCAGCGAAATTGGCTCGGCTTTATCAATGTTATCCCCGAGAGAAGCATCAGAGTTTCTGATTCAAAAAGCCAGGTCCCGCGCGAATGGCGGCGGCGACAACTTGTCTTTGGCCATCGTCAAGCTAGAAGCTTTGCCGTAGGGCGCATCAAGGCCGCGTCAGGGATTGGGTCTTGGCGGCAGGGGCGAAGCCTCTGAGCTTTTCAGCCGTGGGGCTGGGTGTCATCCAACCTTCTGGGCGGCAGCAAAGATCAACAAAGCCTTAACGGGCCTAGCCTATGCCGTTGATCTTTATAGGCCGGCCCCTCTGTCCACGCGTGGACAACCCCGCCTCAGGCATTAAACAAGAAATGCAGCACATCGCCGTCCTTGACCTCGTAGGTCTTGCCCTCCACCCGGAACTTGCCGGCTTCCTTCG
>JANOWB010000103.1:0-5209 GCA_031417695.1 Polaromonas sp. | reverse complement strand
GCAAAGACTGCGCGGTGGGAGAGATTGGCGAGCTGCACATCAGCGGCCCCACTTCGGCCATCATGTACTGGAACAACCGCGCCAAAACCAAAGCCACCTTTGCAGGCGACTGGACCAAAAGCGGTGATAAATACACGTTAGATGCAGACGGCTACTACACCTATGGCGGGCGCAGCGACGACATGCTGAAAGTCGGCGGCATTTACGTGTCGCCGTTTGAAGTAGAGGCCTGTTTGATGACACATCCCGCGGTGTTGGAGGTCGCGGTGATTGGTGTGCAAGACGCTGATGAGCTGGTCAAGCCCAAGGCGTATGTGGTCTTCAAATCAGGTCAAAATGCGAGCGCTGATGAGTTAAAGACGCACGTCAAGCAGCACCTGGCCCCGTACAAGTACCCGCGCTGGTTTGAGTTTGTGGCTGAGCTGCCGAAGACGGCGACGGGGAAGATTCAGCGGTTTAAGTTGCGAGCGGTGTCGTAGCCAGGTTTAGCCATTTTTTACGTGGCCAGCCCCGCCCTTTGAGGTCGCCATGCGCTGCGGTTTTGGAGTGAAATCACACGCGGGGACGAAAAATGCGTCGAGCTTTCGCTCGGTCATTTTTTGTGCTGATTTTGATGGCGCTCCCGCGCGCCTTTCACCCCAAAGCCCGGTCGCATGACGCAATCAGCGGGCTCACTGCTTGATTTTAGTGACGGCATTCGCTTCTAATTCAGGAGCTGCTCACGCCTATATCGATTGGTCTGGAGGCCGACTTTCTCCCTAAATTCGACCCCGAATTTTCTCCACCCCGTCCTGGCTGGGCTGAGGAGCGGAAGAAAAAGCGGATCAGGGCGCGTGCTTGTTTGAGCGTAGCGAGTTTGCACGTGACCCCGCTTTTTCTGAGCACCGGAAGATCGGGTTATTGGGGTCAGACACCAATTTCGCTGCAGTGCAAAGCACTGCGCCCGAAGGGCGAGCCAAAGGCTCGGCGAATTTGGGCTCTGACCCCAAAAACCCCCCAGACTGCGGGTCGCCTTTTCTTTGGTTACTTTCTTTTGGCGAAGCAAAAGAAAGTGACTCGCAGCCGGGCGACCCCGGCAAACCACGCAAAGTTAATCGCTATAAATTCAGGAGCTGGTCGCGCCTGTTTCTATTGGGCTAGCTGCCGATTTAGTTCCGAAACCTACCCTCAAATCGGGCAATTCTGGTCAAAATTCGGATCGCGCCGCCCGCGCAGCGACGCAATACCCTCATGCACATCGGGGCCTGAAAAGCCCATAAATTCCAGCGCCAATGACGCATCAAACGTCGGCCCGGCCAAGCGCAGCCAGTTGTTCAGCGCATATTTCGTCCAGCGAATCGCTGTGGGTGAGCCCTTGGCCAATTTGGTCGCTACTTCAAAGGCTTTGGGCAGCAGGTCGGCTTCATCAACCGTGAGTGACACCAGCCCAATGCGCTCAGCCTCTTCGCCCGAAACGGCCTCGCACAGCAGTAAATAATATTTGGCCTTGGCCATGCCGCACAGCAGCGGCCAAACGATGGCGGCGTGGTCGCCTGCGGCTACGCCCAAGCGGGTGTGGCCGTCGATGATGCGAGCGGTTTTTGAGGCGATGGAAATGTCGGCCAGCAAACCCGCCACCAGCCCTGCCCCCACCGCTGGGCCATGCATGGCAGACACGATGGGTTTGCCGCAATTGATGACGTTGTAGACCAGGTCGCGCGCCTCCTTCCACACCCGGGCGCGCACGTTGAAATCATTCGCCATGTCTTCAACCAAACCCAAATCGCCACCGGCCGAAAAGCCTTTGCCTTCGCCCCTGATCAGCGCCACACGGGTGTCGGAGTCTTTGTCAATGTCTTGCCAGATGGTCGACAACTCTTTGTGCATGTTGTGGTCGGCGGTAGACAATTTGCCGTTGGCGCTTTTGGCAGCGCCCATGACGATTTCTAAAATGCCGTGGTCGTGGCGTTTGAGGGTCAGGGACTGGTAGTGGCCGTACAAATCGGGATTCAGGGGCAAGGTCGGCGATTCATTTTGGGTGGGAGTAGTCATGAAAAAATCCTTTTAAAACTTCAGTCAGGGCTTGGCCGTTCTGATGGGGCTAGCTAGCCAGCCGCGACGAATTTGATAGGTTGACAACCGCAAACTGTACCAAGCAGCCGGGCATATCATTGCTTCAATCTTAAACAGTTCAGGTCTAAAGCTCGGGTTTAACACTAAGCTTGTTAAGCTCACTAGCGACTAACATTTCAGCTGTCTCGTTTCATCTCAAACCAGGAGTTTTCCATGACCTCTCGCCGCCTAGTTTTGACGCGCAGTGCCGCCCTGGTTGGCGCTGCATCCACGGGCTTGCTGTTGCCTGAAATCGTGCGCGCGCAAGGCGCAAAAGTGCGTGTGGGTTTGATGCTGCCGTACACCGGTACTTTCGCGCAGCTGGGCGTGGCGATTGAAAACGGTTTTCGCATGGCGATTAATGAGCAAGGCGGCAAACTCGGTGGCCGTGAAATTGAGTTTTTCAAAGTCGATGACGAGTCAGACCCGTCCAAAGGCATTGAAAACGCCAACAAACTGGTGCAGCGCGACAAAGTTGATGTGCTGGTGGGCACCGTACATTCAGGCGTGCAAATGGGCATTCAAAAAGTCGCGCGTGACTCGGGCGTGTTGAGTTTGATTCCGAACGCAGGCGTGCATGCCGCCACGCGCAGCTTGTGCGCGCCAAACGTGTTTCGCACATCTTTTGCCAACTCGCAACCCACGCGCGCGCTCGGTAAAGTCATGGTCGACAAAGGCCACAAAAAAGCGGTTTGGATCACCTGGAAGTACGCAGCCGGTGATGAAGCTTTTGAGGGCTTTAAAGAAGGCTACACGGCTGCAGGCGGCACCATCATCAAAGAGCTTGGTTTGCCCTTCCCGCAGGTTGAATTCCAGGCTTTGTTGACTGAAATTGCGGCGTTAAAGCCCGATGCAGTGGCTTGCTTCTGGGCGGGCGGCGGCGCGGCCAAGTTCATTCGCGACTACGCAGCCGCTGGCCTGAAAGACAAGATTCCACTTTACGGTTCTGGTTTTTTGACTGAAGGCGTGCTGGACGCTGCCGGCCCAGCGGCTGACGGCATCATTACCACCATGCACTACAGCGACTCGCTGGACACGCCGCGCAACAAGAATTTCCGCTTGGCGTATGCCAAAACATTCAAGTCACAACCCGACGTTTATGCCGTGCAAGGCTATGACACAGGCCTGCTGCTGGTGCAAGGCGTCAACGCCGTCAAAGGCGATTTAGCCAACAAAGCCGCCCTGTATAAAGCCATGGAGGGTGCCACCATCGACAGCCCGCGCGGCAAGTGGACGATGAGTGCGTCGCACAACCCGGTGCAAGACATTTACGTGCGTCGCGTTGAGAATAAAGAGAACAAGGTGATTGGCATCGGCGCCAAAGCGCTGGCTGACAGCGGTGCTGGTTGCAAGATGACATGACCCCCACGGTTGTTCACTTCGTGTAACGCCCTTCCCCCCGAGGGGGCCGCTGCGCCTGCGGACTGGCAGAGCCAGATCCGCGGCCCCTGCTTGGATGGGAGCGCGGCGTTTCTTCTGCTTTGACCTGCTCTGTTACTGTTGTTCCATGACCCTCACCACCTACCTGCTCTACTTGGCCGCCGTTGCGCTTCTGGTGCTGTCCCCCGGCCCGACCATGCTGATGTGCATCACGACCGCAATTAACCATGGGCCGCGCAAAGCAATGTTGTCAGCTGCGGGCAGCGTCAGCGCAGTGTTGGGGGTGATGTTTTTATCGGCGCTCGGCTTGGGCGCGTTGCTTGCCGCATCTGATGTCGCGTTTGCCATCGCCAAGCTGCTAGGCGCGAGCTATTTAATCGCGCTTGGTATCAAGACGTTTCGCAGCCAAGGGACGCTGCTGACCAACGATGCTAGCGCTGAAGTAAGTGCCGTTACCAACCGAGCCAATTACGTGCGGGGGTTTTTAGTTGGCGCGAGCAACCCAAAGGCACTGCTGTTTTTTGCGGCGTTTTTCCCTCAGTTTTTAAATCCGAATCTGCCCTTTGCGCCGCAGTTCGCTATTCTTGCGCTGACGTTCGTAGCTTTTGAATTGACTGTGCTTACCCTGTGCGCACTGGGCGTGTCGCGCATCGCCCCGCTGCTGCGGCAAAGCGGCCCCATGCGCTGGGTGAACCGTGTTTGTGGCGGCTTGTTCACGCTGATGGGCCTGGCGCTGCTGTTTACCAAGCGGCAAGCCTGAGACTTTAGCGATGGACTTGGCTCAATTCCTGATTCAACTGCTCAACAGCGTTCAATACGGCCTGCTACTGTTCATGCTGGCTGCGGGCCTGACGCTGATTTTCGGCATCATGGGCGTGGTGAACTTGGCGCATGGCAGTTTTTACATGCTGGGTGCGTATTTGGCGTGGTCGCTTAGCTCCGCTTTTGGTAGCTTGACGCTGGCTATTTTGGTGGGTGCTGTGATGGCGGTTATTTTTGGTCTGGCGCTTGAATGGCTGCTGTTCAGGCACTTTTACAAGCGCGATCACCTTGACCAGGTACTGCTGACCTTTGGCTTGATTTATATTTTTGAAGAGCTGCGCTCCATTATTTGGGGCGACGATGTTCATGGCGTGGCGATTCCTGCGCTTCTCAGTGCATCAATTCCGCTGACTGAAAACTTGTCGTACCCCGTGTATCGCCTCTTCATGTCAGGTGTTTGCATTGCGCTAGCTATCGGCTTGTATTTGCTGATTTCCAAAACCCGCCTCGGCATGAAAATTCGCGCGGGCGCTTTTAACCGTGACATGGCTGAGTCGCTGGGCATCAACATCAAGCTGATTCACGCGGTGGTCTTCGCGCTAGGTGTGGGGCTGGCCGCCGTCGCGGGCATGATCGCCGCGCCGATTGCCAGCGTCTATCCCAACATGGGCTCGCAGGTGCTCATCATGTGTTTTGTCGTGGTGGTGATTGGCGGCATTGGTTCGGTACGGGGCGCGCTGATTGCTTCGCTCCTGGTGGGTCTGGTCGATACCTTTGGCAAAGTCCTGCTTCCTTCCGTTTCAGGCATGCTGGTCTACATGTTGATGGCGGCGGTTTTGCTGTGGAAGCCCGAGGGCCTGTTCAAAGCATGAGCGCGACGAAAGCCAATCTTGAAGTATTGCCGCGCAGCATCCAGGTGGTGCTGGTCCTGGGCCTGATTGCGCTGGTCGCCTTTCCGTTTGTTGGCACCGATTTC
>JANOWB010000102.1:0-1518 GCA_031417695.1 Polaromonas sp. | reverse complement strand
GCACTGGCCATGAGCGAGCCGGGTGCTGGCAGCGATGTCATATCAATGAAGCTCAAAGCAGAAGACAAAGGCGGCTACTACCTGCTAAACGGCACCAAAATGTGGATCACCAACGGCCCAGACGCCGACACGCTGGTGGTTTATGGCAAAACCGAGCCCGAGCTGGGCGCACGCGGGGTCACGGCGTTTTTGATTGAAAAAAGTATGAAAGGCTTTTCATGCGCGCAAAAGCTAGACAAACTCGGCATGCGCGGCAGCCACACCGGCGAGCTGGTGTTTAACAATGTTGAAGTGCCCGCAGTCCAAATTTTGGGCGGCTTAAACGGCGGCGCCAAAGTATTGATGAGCGGCCTGGACTACGAGCGCGCCGTGCTGGCCGCAGGGCCGCTGGGCATCATGCAGTCCGTGATGGACAACGTCATACCCTACATCCACGACCGCAAGCAGTTCGGCCAAAGCATTGGGGAATTTCAGTTGATTCAAGGCAAAGTCGCCGACATGTACACCGTGCTGCAAGCGGGCCGCGCGTTTTGCTACACGGTGGGCAAAAACCTCGACATGCTGGGCACAGACCACGTGCGCCAGGTACGCAAAGACTGCGCATCAGTCATCTTGTGGTGCGCCGAAAAAGCCACCTGGATGGCGGGCGAGGGCATACAGATTTTTGGCGGCAATGGCTATATCAACGACTACCCGCTAGGCCGCCTGTGGCGTGATGCGAAGTTGTATGAGATTGGCGCGGGGACGTCTGAAATTCGCCGCATGTTGATTGGGCGCGAGCTGTTTGCGGAGACGCTTTGATGAACGAGCCGGTTCCGACACTGGAAGGTGGATTTTTCAAGCTTCGCGACTTGAGGCGTGAAGACGCACCTGCCTTGCAACTTCATGCAGATGACAAGGGCGTTTGGTTAAACCTTTTTGACGGCTTCCCCTCTCCGTATCCTTTGAGTACCGCTATCGCTTGGTGCGACGGTGGGTCGCGCGCATCCGGTCAGGGCTCTGTTTGGGGCATTGAGTGCGAGGGGCAAATCATTGGCTGCATGTCGATCAGACAGGATGAAGGATGGCTGCGGTGTAACGCTGAAGTCGGCTACTGGATTGGCCGACAGTTCTGGCGGCGCGGTATTACATCTGCAGCGTTGAAGTTGGTGTGCGACTGGGGTTGGGCATCCATGCCTGAGTTGACCCGAATCTATGCGCCGATATTCTTGCGCAACGTAGGCTCGCAAGCGGTGGCCAAATCCTGCGGTTTTGAGCAAGAAGGCATCCTGAGAAAGAGCGCAATCAAAGCTGGCGAAGTGATCGATCGGACACTGTGGGCCTTAGGCCGACCAGACAAGCCGCCGCGACACGGTTGGGCTGAAGCGTTTGCAGCAGACCCGGATAATGGCCAACTAGATAAATAGTGTTTGCCAAAGCTTGATTCAATGACCACCTCCATCCAAGACCTATTCACCCACAACCGCGCCTGGGCTGCCGAGATGGAAGCCACGCGTCCGGGTTTTTTCACCAGCCTGG
>JANOWB010000101.1:0-4897 GCA_031417695.1 Polaromonas sp. | reverse complement strand
TTGTTCACCGTGTCTTGCGGTTTGTCACAGGGGAAAACGGCCAGTATCTTCGCTGCCGTGGGTTGCACTCTGGGCATCGTTCCGCACATGCTGGCTGCAGGAATGGGGCTGGCAGCTACCTTGCTCGCGGGTACGGTGGCGTTTCAGATACTGAAAGTGCTGGGGGTGCTGTATTTGCTGTACTTGGCAGTGATCACGTGGCGAGACCGCTCAGCTTTCAGCGTAGATTCCCGCGCAAAACAAGAAAGTCCGGCAAAGCTGATCGTCAAGGCAATATTGCTGAACTCGCTCAACCCAAAATTGACGCTGTTTTTTCTCGCGTTCCTGCCCCAGTTCGTAGCTGCCGACACCACTCAATACGCCATGAATTTCAGTATTTTGAGCGTTGTATTCATGGCCATGACATTTGCCGTGTTTGTGGGCTACGGCTTGCTGGCTCATGGCTTTCGGCAGCATGTCATTGAATCGCGCTCTGTTCAGGCGGGGCTGCGACGCGGCTTTGCTGCCGCGTTTGTGTTGATGGCAGCCAAGCTGGCGTGGCCTGAGCGATAGCGCGAGGAGCGCTGTCTTAACAAGTGCAAACCACTTGATGCCACTTTATTTTCACGGCCAGAACTTCAGATGCACAGCGTTGAAACATGACCACATTTTTCAATTGCACTGATGCGGGAATGCAGAGGCAGTCAGGCATCAACCAAGCGACGGAGGATCAAAATGCTTTTTACAGCACTTGCCTCAACATGAGACGAGACCACCCACCTGCAGCCCACAGCGGCAAAGTTGAATCTGCTTTGTCTAAAAGCAAAAGTTGCATCAACGGCTCAAGCATCGTCGTGTCCGGGTCAGCCATCAAAATATAGCGCGACTCCAGGTCGCCCTCTTCGAACAATTGGCCAATCCACCCTAGCGCAGTCAAAGCCTCCAGTGCGGGCTCCAGTTGCAGAACACTCACGCGCAAATGCCGCGCCATGCTGGATGCGTCAGCCCCCCGCAGCGCTATGTCACGATAGTGATGCAACTGCTGCAGCACTTCAATGGCCAATTGAAACTGCCAGCCATGCCCACCACCGCGCCGCGCCACACCTGCCAGCAAGCTGGGCAAATAAGCCGCTATTACCGCACCCATCAGCACAATTACCCATGCCACATAAATCCAAACCAGCAAAATAGGCAGCGTGGCAAACGCCCCGTAAATCAGCGAGTACGTCGGTACGCTGGCCAAATACAGGCTCAGCGCTTTTTTAGCTAGCTCAATGCCAAGCGCCACAAACACACCGCCCACCCATGCATGCGACCACTTCACGTGCGTGTTGGGCACGTAGCGGTACAGCGACGCCATACCGCCCGCCACCAGCACAAACTGAAACGCAGTAATGACAAATTTGAGCGGCGCAGACAAAGACCCGCCCACTAACCCAGACGATGCCGACAAGGCGTATGACGTCAATGCCAAACTCGCCGCCAGCAACACCGGCCCCAGCGTAATGGCGGCCCAGTAAATCAATACCCGCTGCGCGAAGGGCCGCAGTTTTTTAACGCGCCAAATATTGTTCAACGTTCGGTCAATCGTCAAAATCAAAGCAATCGCTGTAATCAGCAAAACCCCCAGACCCGCGCCGCCCAATTTATTGGCCTGGCGGCTGAACTGAGTCAGGTAGCCCAGTACTTGACGTGCAATGTTGTCAGGAATCAAACTTTGCACCAACCACGCTTGCAGCGCGCCCTGCATGGTGGAAAACATCGGGAAAGCCGTAAAAATGGCCAACGCCACAGTGAAAAACGGCACCAAGGCTATGGATGTAGTGAAAGTCAGGCTGCTGGCGGTCAGGCCCATCTGGTCATCGCGAAAGCGTGCCCGCAGGGTATAGGCTGTCTCGCGCCACGGGAAATGAGACAAGTCTGCCCAAAAGACTTGCAATCGTTGTTGAAAATTCATCCCCGGTATCATGCCTTACGCAACTGCCCACCCCTCTCTTTTCCAGACATGAACAAAGAAAATCAAATCGACATCATCCGCTGGACGGCCGCAGCAAGCCTGTTTTCGCTGATTGTTTTAGGCGTTGCGTGGGAGATGTACTTAGCGCCTGTGCGCCCCGGCGGTTCTCTGCTGGCGCTTAAAGTGCTGCCCCTGATTTTGCCGCTGGCGGGCGTGCTTAAAAACCGCATGTACACCTACCGTTGGCTAAGCCTATTGGTGTGGCTGTACTTCACTGAAGGCGCGGTGCGCGCCTGGAGCGACAAGCCGCCCAGCAACTATTTGGCCATGATTGAAGTTGTTCTCTGTCTGGTGCTTTTTGCTGCTTGTTCGTTGCACGTCAAAGTACGATTTAAAGGCATTCCCAAGCTGCCCAAAGGAAGCTACTAGTCATGCAGAACGCGCTTATTGACCAATTAAAAACAATTGTTGGCTCGACCTATGTGCTGGTCGACGGCGACTTGTCTGCTTACGAGCTGGACTGGCGCAAGCGCTCGCGTGGCAAGGCGTTGGCGGTAGTTCGGCCTGCCAGCACACTGGAAGTCGCGGCGGTTGTCAAAGCCTGCGCGGCCAGCGGCGTCAGCATCGTCACGCAAGGTGGCAACACCGGCCTGGTAGGCGGCTCGATTCCTGACGAAACCGGCCACCAGGTAGTGCTGAGCCTTGGGCGTTTGAACACTGTTCGGAGTATTGACACCGCCAACCTGACAATGGCGGTTGATGCTGGTTGCATCTTGCAAAACGTGCAGGACGCTGCTGAGAAAGCTGGCTTTTTGTTCCCGCTCAGTCTGGCCGCTGAAGGCAGCTGCACCATCGGCGGCAACCTGGCCACCAATGCAGGCGGCACGCAGGTAGTGCGGTACGGCAATGCGCGCGATTTGTGTTTGGGCGTTGAAGTGGTCACGGCACAAGGCGAGGTGTGGCACGGCTTGAGCGGCCTGCGCAAAGACAACACCGGGTACGACCTGCGCGACTTGTTTGTGGGCAGCGAAGGCACGCTGGGCATCATTACTGCCGCCACGCTCAAGCTTTACCCCATGCCCGCCGCACGGCTAACCGCTTGGGCTGCTGTGCCGTCAATGGCGCACGCGGTCACGCTGCTGGGTTTGGCACATAAGCATTTGGGCGCGGGGCTGACGGGTTTTGAAGTGATGGGCCAATTTGCATTGAGCCTCGTGGCCAAGCATTACCCGCAGCAGCGTGTGCCGCTGTGGCAAGACGCGCCGTACTGCGTGCTGTTAGAAAACTCGGACCATGAGAGTGAAACCCATGCGCGCGAGCAGTTTGAACGTTTGCTTGAAACCGCGTTTGAAGACGGCTGCGTCAGTGATGCAGTCGTTGCCGAGAACCTGACCCAAGCCAATCAGCTGTGGCACATCCGCGAGAGCATTCCGCTGGCGCAGGCTGAGGAAGGCTTGAATATCAAACACGACATCTCCATTGCCGTGTCGCGCATTCCTGAGTTTGTGGCCACTACCGATGCGCTGCTTACAGCGACGATTCCCGGCGTACGCTTGGTGAATTTTGGCCACTTAGGTGATGGCAACTTGCATTACAACGTACAGGCACCCGCTGAAGGCGATTCAAAAGCGTTTTTGCGTGACCGTGAAGGCGATGTGAACACGATTGTTTATGACTCGGTCGCACGTTTTGACGGCTCCATTTCTGCAGAACATGGCGTGGGCAGCTTGAAGCTCGACAAGCTCGAACACCACAAATCCCCAGTAGCGTTAGGCATGATGCGCGCCATCAAGCAGGCGTTAGACCCGCAGGGCGTGATGAATCCGGGGCGCGTGGTGCGGGTTTGATGCCCTTAGATTCGTGCATGATAATATACGCATACTTTATGGAGTTAAATCATGCTTAGATTTGAACATGCACCCAAAAAAGCGACCAACCTGTCCCTCAATTCAAAAGTGCTGGAAGCCGCACGAGAAATGGGAATGAACCTGTCCCAAACTGTTGATACCTTGCTGGCTGACGAAGTTAAACGCCGCTATTGGGAACAGTGGAATGAGAGCAACAAAGTCGCCGTGGCTGAATACAACGCCCGAATTGCAAAATATGGCTTGCCCCTTGAAAAATATCGCACTTTTTAGCTCGTTTAACCGTCATGGCCAGATTTGATGTCTACACCCACCCGGATGCAGAGCTTCGCAAACAAACGCCATATTTGGTAGATGTTCAAAACAGCTTCCTTGAGACGCTGAAGACACGAATTGTGATCCCGCTACGCAGCAGCGAATACATTTCAAACCGCCTCAGGGACTTGAACCCGGTTTTCGAAATAGCAGGCAGCGATGTCGTTCTGGACACTGCTGCGATGGCAGCTTTTCCAACCGCTCTTTTGAAGCGCCCCATAACCGACTTCACCAAACACGCAGCTGTGGTGACAGGTGCAATCGACACACTTTTGGGATCACATTAACGTGCTCAACCCTTCCCAATCTTCCCAATACGAAAACTTCATGCGCCACGTCGACACGCAAGGCGTGCTCAAAGCCGACCGCACCGGCACGGGCACCAAAAGCGTTTTTGGCTACCAGATGCGCTTTGATTTAAAGCAAGGCTTTCCGCTGGTCACGACCAAAAAGGTGCACCTCAAGTCCATCGTGCATGAGCTGCTGTGGTTTTTGCAGGGCTCAAGCGACAACAACTGGTTGAAAGAACGCGGCGTAACGATATGGGACGAATGGGCACGTGAAGATGGCGACCTGGGCCCGGTTTATGGCGTGCAGTGGCGCAGCTGGCCGACGCCTGATGGTGGGCACATTGACCAGATTCTTGAGGTCATCAACACCCTTAAAACCAACCCCGATTCCCGACGCATCATCGTCAGCGCCTGGAATGTGGCCGACTTAAGCAAGATGGCGTTGATGCCCTGCCATGCATTTTTTCAGTTTTATGTAGCGCCACCGGTTA
>JANOWB010000100.1:0-2214 GCA_031417695.1 Polaromonas sp. | reverse complement strand
GGCGAGAATTTCTGCGAGTCAAGCACAATTTGGCGGGTGGTTTGGACTTGTTCAACAACCAAAGCTCGGGCGTGCTCACATCTACTGTTTGGGGGGATGGCTTGGTGGACCACCCGGCCGGCCAGACCATTGCCCATGGCGACGCCGTTCAGTTCATCTCGTTCGCCTCATTGATGGCCTGAGGAAGGTAGCTATGCAAGTAACCATCAAATACTTTGCGTCCATTCGGGAAGCGATTGGGCACGCAACTGAGCAGCGCAACACAAACGCCAGCACGCTGGCCGGCCTGCGTGATGAATTGCTGTCGCTGGGCGATGCCTACAGCTGCTTGGGCCGCAACAGGGCAGTGCGCGTGGCTTTGGGGCAGGTCATGAGCGACGAAACCGCGCTGCTTGCGCCCGGCTGCGAAGTGGCTTTTTTCCCGCCCGTTACAGGCGGCTAGCGGGGAGTAATGGGCCATGACCAGAGTATCGATTCAGCTTCACGACTTTAATTTGGCTGACGAGATAGCGGCGCTTCGGCGCGGCGACAAGCGCGTTGGCGCAGTGTGCAGCTTTATTGGAACCGTGCGGGACCAAAACGACGGTGCAGAGGTCAGCAGCATGGAGCTTGAGCACTACCCCGGCATGACTGAAAAAGCTATTGAGGCCATGATTGATGAGGCAACCCGTCGATTTGGCATTTTTGCTGCGCGGGTGGTGCACCGGGTGGGTTTGCTTGCGCCGCTCGATCAGGTCGTGATGGTGGCCGTCACTGCTAGCCATCGGGGGGCAAGCTTTCAGGCTTGTGAATTTTTAATGGACTACCTTAAAACCCAAGCGCCATTTTGGAAAAAAGAGCAAACGCCCAGCGGCGCGCGCTGGGTAGATGCGCGGGTGACTGACGATGAAGCTTTGGTCAAATGGGGCATTGCGGCCAACAACACGCCTCTTTCCTACAAGAGCTGACGCCCCAGGTGGCTTGAAAAAGCGCGCCATCGGCCTAATGTGGAGCTGATTGATATTCAGGAGCTTTCGCATGCGGCAAGACAAACTTACCACCAAGTTTCAAGAAGCGTTAAGCGACGCGCAGTCGCTGGCCCTGGCCAACGACAACGGCTATATCGAGCCTGTGCATTTGCTGCTGGCCATGCTCAAGCAAGAAGACGGCCCGCGCGCGCTGCTTGAAAAAGCCGGCGTCAATGCTGCTGGCCTTGAAATATCGGCGCAAGCAGCTATTAAAAAACTAGCGCAGGTGAGTGGGCAAGACCAGATTGCTGTGTCGTCCGACTTGGCCAAACTGCTGCAAGCTACTGAAAAAGAAGCCATTAAACGCAGCGACCCGTTCATTGCAGGGGAACTGTATTTGCTTGCCGTAGCCGACAGCAAAGCCGACATCGGCAAAATCGCACGTGAAAACGGCCTGACCCGCAAGTCGCTTGAAGCGGCGATCAACACCGTGCGCGGCGGTGAAAAAATGGACACCGCTGAAGGCGAGGGCAACCGCGAAGCACTCAAAAAATACTGCATGGACCTGACCGAGCGCGCCCGCATGGGCAAGCTCGACCCAGTCATTGGCCGCGACGATGAAATTCGCCGTGCCATCCAAGTATTGCAGCGCCGCACCAAAAACAACCCGGTGTTAATTGGCGAACCAGGTGTGGGTAAAACCGCTATCGTCGAGGGCCTGGCCCAGCGCATCGTGGCGGGCGAAGTACCCGATTCGCTCAAAAATAAACGGGTGTTGAGCCTGGACATGGCTGCGCTGCTGGCGGGTGCAAAGTTCAGGGGTGAGTTTGAAGAACGCCTTAAAACCGTGCTGAAAGAACTCGCGCAAGACGAAGGCCAAACCATCGTTTTTATTGACGAGCTGCACACCATGGTCGGCGCAGGCAAGGCCGAAGGCGCGATGGACGCGGGCAACATGCTGAAACCCGCGTTGGCGCGTGGCGAGCTGCATTGCGTAGGCGCGACCACACTCGACGAATACCGCAAGTACATTGAAAAAGACGCCGCACTCGAGCGCCGCTTTCAAAAGATTCTGGTGGGTGAGCCAAGTGTGGAGGCGACGATTGCCATCCTGCGCGGCCTGAAAGAAAAGTACGAGTTGCACCACGGTGTGCAAATCACCGACCCGGCGATTGTGGCTGCGGCAGAACTCAGCCATCGTTACATTACCGACCGCTTTTTGCCCGATAAAGCGATTGATTTGATTGACGAAGCGGCCAGCAAAATC
>JANOWB010000099.1:0-25145 GCA_031417695.1 Polaromonas sp. | reverse complement strand
TGCCGCAGCCGACCGTGTTGGCCTACCAGCGCGCGCTGATTGACGCGGTGTTCTTGCTGCAGCAGCGCAGGCAGGACCTGGAGCTGGCGCGTGCTGAACTCATGGCGTTGATGAACATTGCACCGGGCACCACGTTCACGTTGGCCGACTCAGCACAAGAAGCCCTGCCGCCCACGCCCACAAACATCAGTGAGCTCGAGCGAATCGCTATGGAAATGCGGCCCGAACTGAACGAAGAAGCCTATCGCAAGCGCGTAACGCTCACCGATCTGCGCGTTGCACAACTCGCACTGTTCCCCAACCTCTCGGCGAGCATTGGCTGGCAAAGTGACTCAAACAAGTTCTTGTTTAACCGCTCGTGGGTTGATACCGGCTTGAACTTGTCGTGGAATCTGCTGAAACTACCCCAGTGGCCAGCCCTGAAAAAAGCCATCGGCGACCAGGCCACTGTAGATGACCTGCGCCGCTATGCACAGGGCATGGCAGTGTTGACGCAAGTGCGCGTTGGCGCGCAGCGCTACGGCTTGGCTCGTATGGAATTTGATATTGCCGATCAGTCGGCCAAGGTGGACGGACGTTTGCTTAACTACACCCGCTCTGCAGTTAAAACCAATGCAGAAGGCGAGCTGGAGCTGATCCGCTCTGAGGCTCGCGCGTTGTTAACCGAATACCAGCGCCACGCCGCTTACTCTCAGGCACAAGCCGCTTGGGGCCGAGTTTACAACTCCATCGGTTTGGATGTATTGCCCAAAACGCTCGACAACACCACCGTAGATGGCTTGTCGAATTCAATCAAAACCACGATGGCTGATTGGGAGCGTGTGACGTTCCGCTCGGCGTCACCACGCGCCGACGCCAAGCCTGAAGTCAAGCTGGTCGCAGCAGGGGTCAGCACGGTGGCTGACGAGGTGAATCAAGCCGCATCAAAAGCGCTAGGACGCAATGGCATTGTTGCCAGTAACACCACAAATTCAGCGTGGACGCTTGAAATGGCGTGGAGCCAAACTGGCGATATTGGCGCAGGTGTTGGAACGGTGAACTTGCGTTTGGTCAATCCAATCGGACAAGTGGTTCATGAGCGCGCCCAAGAAGTTGCACTAGGCGAGCGCACACCCGCTGTTGTGCGAGCAGCCGTCGAATCAGCCGTTGACGCCAACGCCAAAACGCTGCTTGCTGCCTTTAAGCCACCCGTTCAAAACTGACGGCCAGCGCCTGTCTGGTGGCAACGCAACTGCCAGCCGACCACCTTGCGGGTCGGCTGGCAGTTTTTTTAGTCCCTCTGCTGGCCGCACTTACGTTACAAAGGTGCCTACTCATTGGTAAACCTTAGCAAGGTACCATCTACTTATCGCAACGCGGTAACTCACGGCTGCTAATTTACTTAAGTATTTTATGACAAAACACCCTCCAGCCCAATTAATACGGGCGCAAGCTGCTATTGTATTAATAGCAATTGTGTGCTGCGCGAACGCAACTGCGCAGACAGCAATCGCGCCTGCTGCTGCCCCTAACCTGTTGCTGAGTAAGTCGCTGAATTCAACCGTAACGATTGCTGCTGCCAAGATCGTTGATGCCGCGCCTGCCAAAGCCGCAGCAGCCCAAGTCCAGCCTTCGGTGGCTACAACCACACAAGCGGCTACAAGCGCGGTGCGTGTACTGCTTTCACCCGACGTCGAAACCCTGCTGCTCGCACAAACCGTTGGGCGCATCACTTCGCTTAACGGCTCATTGGGCAGCCGCGTATCAAAAGGGCAATTGGTGGTCGGTATGGACTGCACCGAGAACACTGCCAAACTGAAAATGTCGCAGGCAGAGCTCGCATCGGCTCGCGAAACTTATGATTCAAAGGTGCGCCTGAAAGGTCTAGACGCAGCGGGGGAAGTAGAAGTGGCGCTTGCAGCGGCTGCGGTGGCGCGTGCGGACGGTCAAATAGAAATGACAAAAGCGCAAATCAGCAATTGCTCGGTGTACGCGCCGTTTGCAGGGCGAATCGCCAAGATGCACGTCAAACCGTTTCAAGGCGTAGGTGCCGGACAACCGCTTTTTGAGGTGGTCAGTGAAGGCGCGCCGCGCTTGCGGTTAAACGTTCCTTCAAAATGGTTAAAAAGCATTAAAGTCGGGACTTCTTTCCAGGTCGAAATCGACGAGACGGGTAAAACCTATCAAGCAGCTATCAGCGCAATCAATGCGCGGGTCGACGCTGTGGCGCAAACGGTTGAAATCGAAGCCCGCGTGGTTGGCAAGTTCGCCGAATTGCTTCCCGGTATGAGTGGTACGGCGCGTTTCGCCAACGCACCATAAGCAAAACCAAGCCGCGTGTCTGCCGACTCTTTGACACTGCTGGAAATTGAGCGCTTGGCAAGGCAGGCGCCGACCACGGGCGCGCTTGCCTTTTCAATGGCTAATGATGCGTGGGGCTTGCTGGGGTATCGGCAAGCCTTGGTCATGCGAAAAACCGCAGGTCGCTGGGGAGCGCAAGCTATTTCAGGGTTGGTAGAGCCGGGCGAGACAACACCGTACCAAAATTGGCTACGCCGCGTGTGCGTTGATCTTGAAAAACGGGCTAGCGCCACCGTGCTCGGCGCGCCCAATTCACTTGCAGATGAACTTGGCAATGACCCTGCAGCCGACGCAAGCGGATTTGCTTTGACCCCACTTAAACCGGCGCAGCTGATTGCCGAGGTTGGTAATGAATGGGCCCAATGGTGGCCAAACGACGTGCTGTATGTGTTTTTACACACTCGCAGCGGTGCTATCAACGGCGTTGCGATCTACCTGTTCGATGCGCCAGTTAACCCCACTCGATCTGCGTCGCTTCAGCGGCTGATGGAAGTATGGCTGCACGCTTGGGCCATGTTGAGCCCCGCACCAGCCAAGCGCTGGTTACCCAGCGTGCGTACGCGCTGGATCATTGGGGCCGTTTTGTTGGCGGTGCTACTCATACCAGTGCGCCAGTCGATTCTTGCGCCAGCCGAGATCATTTCACTGGAATCCGTGGTGCTGGCAGCACCGGTAGAGGGCGTAGTCCGTGAAGTGCTGGTGCGCCCCAACCAAACGGTTGCGGCTAACCAGCCGCTGGTGGCGCTGGACGACACGACCCTTCGCAATCGCCGCGAAGTTCTGCTTAAGTCCATCGGTTCGGTTCAGGCTGAGCTGCTCGCAACTACGCAAAAGTCCTTTGACAATATGCAAAGTCGAGGCGAAATTGCTCCACTGTCCGGCCGGGTTGAGGAGCGCCGCGCTGAGCTTGCTTACATTGATGAGCAGATGCAGCGCTCGATCATCACATCGCCCAAAGCTGGCATTACCGTGTTTGGTGATCCCAATGACTGGCGAGGTCGGCCGGTTGCGGCCGGCGAACGTGTCATGCTAATTGCCAACCCGGCAACCTTGGGCGTGTTGGTACATGTCCCTGTGGCCGATGCCATTGCACTTGCGCCTGGTGCGCCGGTACGAATGTTTTTGCATGTGTCCCCGTTATCGCCATTGGACGGAGAAATTATTGAAACAGGCTACCAGGCGCTGCTGTCGCCAGACAATATTGCCAGCTACCGGGTGCGTGCGCACCTGGATGAAAAAACTGACAAAACACGCATTGGCTTAAAGGGAACTGCAAAACTCTACGGCGAACGGGTCGCGCTGGGTTACTGGCTGCTGCGTCGCCCGCTGGCATCAGCCCGCGAATGGCTGGGACTGTAAAAGCGCGAACCAAACATGGCGCTACAAATGAACCAGAAAGTCCTTGAACTCGTCAGCATCGATCTCGCCCTCATCGACACTGACGATAACGCCACGTTTGCTGCGTACCATCAATGTAGGCAAACTGCGCGGCGCCATGACCTCGCCAAGTTTGGCAGCAGCCGCCATGCTGGTCGGAAATTTATAACCCCGTTGCTGAATATAGGCGAAGGCGGGCTGCACTTCAATGTCGGTCGAGAGAGTCAAAACTTCGACGCCCTTGGATCGATTTTTTTGCCAAAAATCGTGCAGCCGGGGCGACACCACCTTGCACACCGGGCACCAACTGGCCCAGTAGTAAATGAGCAACAACTTCCCGCTGGCCTGCGATTCGGAAAAGTCCTGCCCGTCAAAGAGCTTGAACTTGTTCGGAATTTTCAAAGACGTGCCAATTGCCGGGTGCGGCGGGTCACCCGTTCGGTCCGCGATGTTATCAGCGACTGCTCTGGCGACTTCCGCCTCTTCAGCGGCAGTCATGGGTTTGCTGCGCTTGGCAGTTGCGCTCTTTTTTGGGGTTGCGGTTTGCGCGCCGACCCAAGCGGGAATACTCAAGCTCGCACCAGCCAGCAGCATGCTTCGCCGAGCAACGTCACTTTTGAAATTGGCAGAACCTGTCATACCAGGCCGGCGGCTTTGGGGTGTACAAAAGTCTGCATTTGTGTCCAGTTTAGCGTGGCTCAGTTAAAGCGCAATGCCGCTGCGCTACCGCGTTTAAATCCCGTGTTCGCGAGACCCACACCATGAGTGGCGGCGTGCAGCTGCATCCGCCGACGCTCGAGCCCAATTCGCTCACAGCGGCGGTTGCAGGCAAGCTCAAGCAGCAGCCAGGTCAACCGCCGGTAATGCCAAGGTTGCCAGCACTTAGGGAAGATCTAGCGCTGTTTGCATCGTCTGACAACCCTGACGGCTCACCCACCTGGGCCGTACAAGACCCGGTTCGCAACAAGTTTGTACAGATCGGCTGGCTAGAGTTTGAAATGCTGTCGCGCTGGCAAGAAAACCCGGTTGAGGTCATGCGCTCATTGGCCGCGGACACGCCGCTGCGGCCCAGTCTTGAAGACGTACTGGCATTCAGTCAGTTTCTGCGCCAGCAAAGTCTGGTTCGCCTTGATGGCCGAGAAGACTTGACCAAAGCCCGGCAGATACCCGGCAAGCCAGGTATCTCTAGCTGGCATTGGTGGCTGCACAACTATCTGTTTTTTCGAATTCCTTTGGTTAGACCGGACCGCTGGCTGCGATGGTTGACCCCCAAGTTGATCTGGCTGGCCTCTAGACCTGCACTGTCGGTTTTGTGTGCCGTTTGCTTGACAGGCGCGCTGCTGGCCGCAAGGCAATCAGAGTTGTTTTTTCAAACCTTTGTTGACTCTCTCACGCTCTCCGGATTGGTCAGTTTTGCGTTTGCGCTGGTATTGGCCAAAACGTTACACGAATTGGGCCACGCAGTGGTGGCAACGCACTATGGCGTACGCGTAGCTCACGTAGGCATAGCGTTTTTGGTGTTGTGGCCCATGCTGTACACCGACACTGGCGAGTCGTGGCGGCTGCGAGACCATCGTCAGCGGCTGAGGATTGCGGCAGCGGGTATGACTGTCGAAACGGTGCTGGCCGGGCTGTCGCTGATTGGTTGGGCGTTAAGCCCGCCGGGGCCACTACGAAGCGCCTTTTTTTACTTAGCCACAACCAGCGTGGTGATGACATTGGCCCTGAATATCAGCCCGTTCATGCGCTTTGATGGTTACTATGTTTTGTCTGACGCACTGGACATGCCCAACCTGCACGAGCGCGCGGGTGCGCAGGCCAAAACCTGGATGCGCCGAACCTTTCTTGGTTGGCAAGACCCGTGGCCGGAGCATTTCGAGCCCGTCAAACACAAGACCATGATCCTGTTTGCACTTGGCACTTGGATCTACCGTTTCTTTTTGTTTCTTGGAATCGCGGTGGCGGTCTACCTGATGTTTTTTAAACTGCTGGGTATCTTCCTTTTTGCGGTAGAAATCGTCTGGTTTATTTTGCGCCCTATCTACACTGAGCTAAAAGTCTGGCAACTGCGCAAGCAAGACACTCGGCGCGGGCGCGCCCGGCTGTGGTTATTGGTGGGTTTGACGGGGGTGGCCACATTTGCGTTCCCTTGGGCCCACGACATTCATGCGCCCGCCTTGATTCGAGCTGAATACCGTACGCTGTACAGTCCAATCGCCGGAAAAATCGTTTCACTTCACGGTGCTGGCGCTGCTGCAAAAGGCGAGGTGCTGGTTGCGCTCGACAGTGCCAAGTTGCGCAACGATTCGAAACGCGCGCAAATCAATGCAAATGCAACGCAAGCCGCGCTGACAACCGCCGAGAGCGGCCCAGATCAAAATCGGGATCAAGTCGCTCGCTTGGGGCAAACCATGCAGCAATTTCAAGCTGAAGACCGCGCCGCGGGGCAAGAGCTGGCACGCATGCAATTAAGCGCTGATTTTGCGGGCCGCTGGACAGATGTTGATCCCACGCTGGCAGTCGGCGCATGGATTCGGCCTCAGGATCCATTGGGCACACTGGTCAATGACGCGTCGTGGGTGGTAGAGGCATGGGTGGACGAGCAGCAAGTGCAGCATATGCGGGCCGGGGCAACCGGCCGTTTTTACGCATCGAACCGGATTGACGCACCGTTAAAAGTGGCTGTGATTGAGGTCGACACCGTACGCACATCTGTTTTGCCACACGTGGGCATGTCTACCGAGCATGGCGGACCTATTCCTACTGTGACCAGTTCTGAGACCAGAGGCCAAGTGCCGCGTGAGGCGATGTATTTGGTACGCTTAAAGCTGGAAAGCAAGCCTGAGCAGGTTCGCTGGAGTCATGGCCGAATTGTCGTCAACGGTGCACGCCATTCCAAGCTTCTGCAGGCAGCGAGCTATGCAGGCTCTGTGTTGATTCGCGAGAGCGGGTTTTGAGCCAACTAACTTATTTCATGGCGCCAATTTCGCGGTAAAAGCGCTCTGCACCGGGGTGCAGCAGTAGCCCGCCGCGCTGCACTGTCGACTGCAGGCCAATTGTTTGTGCGCTCGGATGCGAAGCTTTCACCAGCGCTAGCGAAGCCGGACTGAACAGCTTTTTAGTGAGGCTGTAAATCAGTTTCTCATCGGCGCTAACGTGTGTGATCCACTGCGCGCCTACGGCCAGGGTGGTTACCCCGCTTACACCGATATATGCGTTGTCTGAAATAGCGCCCGCCATAAAAAAAGCGTTTGCGGCTCGAAGCGACTCGGCCTCTTTTGCGGCGATAGACAGCAGCATGATTTCACCATCGCTGGCCAACGCACTGATCACGCTTGACGGCACGCCGCCTACGTAAAAAAATGCGTCCAACCCGCCTTCTTTGAAGCGCTCTAACGCCAGCGCTCCTTTGACATAACTGGGCACAATGTCGCGTTCGCTTAAGCCGTACGCCCGCAAGATTTGACGCGCATTGATCAACACGCCCGAGCCGGGCTCGTCCATACCTACTCTTAGGCCTTTGAGCTGCGCGACCGATTGCAGGTTCAGCCGTTTGCGCACGACCACATGCACGTGTTCGGGGTAGAGCGTAGCAATAAGGCGCAGGCTCTCTAATTTGGCTGCGGGCTTGACGGGCCCAGTGCCGCTGTAATGCCAAGCGGCAACATCCGCTTGGGAAAAGCCTGATGCCAACTGCTCAGCCCCTACCGCAGACACGTTGGCCAACGAGCCGCTGGTAGCCTGCGCCTGCACTGCAAGCTGGCCAGGCTCAGACAGCGCCGCAGCCATCGCCTGGCCTATGGGGTGGTAGGCACCAGACGGCGCGCCTGTACCAATTTTAAAGAGCTGCTCAGCCCTCGACATTTCAGGTTGCACAAACATCACGAACAGCGAAAGCGCAATAATTCGGATCGCAACAGGGCAAACAGCAACGGCACGCGTTGTCGCCTGCTCGCTGCCTGAATTTAAGTTAAAAAAATACGCCATGGCTAAGCTCCCGCGTCAACTTAATTGGGTTATTGCCTTGCATCATAGAGGCTGATAGCCAACGACAACCACGCCAGTCGCCGCATCAATCGGGCTTGATTTTCGCTCGCGCTGCAACCAATTTCCAGCGGGCTTGCTCAGCTGCAATAAACGCGCCGTACTGCGCAGGTGAATTGCCAACAGGCTGGGCAGTGTCCCCGCGCAGGCGCTCCGTGGCTTGCGGGATCTTCATGGCAACAGCGGTGGCGTCTGCTATTTTGTCGATAGCAACTTGCGTCATATTGGCGGGTGCATTCAGGCCATACCACTGGGTCATTTCAAAACCAGCAAAGCCGCTTTCGGCCACAGTGGCTACGTCTGGCAATTGGACCAGGCGCTCTTTAGTACCGGTGGCAATGCAGCGCAGCTTGCCAGATTTAATATGCGCCAAAACTGCCGGTGCGCCCACGCTGGCGGCGTCTAAACGTCCTCCCAGCAAATCGGTCAGCTGTGGGCCAGTGCCGCGGTAGGGGACATGCAGCACGAATATTCCACTGACCATTTTCAAGTATTCAAAAGCTAGATGCCCTGCACTGCCATTGCCTGCTGAGCCGTAATTAAGCGTGCCAGGTTTGGCCTTCGCCAGCGCAATGAATTCGCTCAGATCTTTAACGGGCAAGTCGGCGTTTACAACATATAAGCTGGGCACCTTGGCCAACAAAGACACGGGTTTAAAGTCTTTGTTGGTGTCAAACGGCATTTTGTCGAAGATGAACGGATTGACAGCGAAAGTGCCGATGTGACCGAGTATTAGCGTGTGCCCATCGGTGCTTTGCGCGCACTCTGCCATCGCAATATTGCCGCTGGCGCCGGGCTTGTTTTCGACGAAAACCGATTGCCCAAGGGTCTTGCTTAGTTCGCTAGCGGCCGATCGCGCCACTATTTCCGAACTGCCGCCCGGCGCAAAGGGCACCAACAATCGAATGGGTTTGTTTGGCCACGCCACTTGGCCGAATGCAGGAAAGGCGCCAACAGCAGCTGCAGCACCGCCGGATAAAAGCGCGGCGCGACGGGTAAGGGTGTTGAGAATTTGCATGCTGCACCTCGAGTCTTTAATTCATAACTGTAAATTGCGGACCGCATCCGACTTCTAAGTAGTTTCAGCTTTCACGCCGCAAATCCGCTAAAATGTACGAAACAACTGGTTTTGTACAAAATGCAATCGAATCCTATCAGCGTGCCTTTGAGCGAGTTCCGCGCCAACGCGGCAGCCATGATTGACCTGGTCGAAAAAGGCGAAACCGTTCGCATTTTGCGGCACGGCAAGCCGGTGGCGGAGCTGGTGCCGATGCAGCCGCAGGCAGCGCAAAAAGTCCCGCGCTGGAAGGTGCCGATTGAACCTTTGAACTACCTTAAACAACCCAGCAAATCGGGTGCGCAGATGATCATTGAAGAGCGCGAAGGCGGCTGGTGATGAATGTTCTGTTTGATGCGTCAGCACTGTTCAAGCGCTACAGCGGCGAGGCGGGCGTTGAGCGCTTGCTGCAATTGCAGGCATCCGCCAGCGCAGTTACCGCGGCTGTGCACTGCAAGACCGAAGTCGCGTCAGCCTTGACACGCCAGTGGCGGGAGGGCGCTTTCAGTGACGACGAATATGCCCGCGTGCTGGCAAATATTCATGCCGACTTTGAAGAGCTGGCAGTCATGCCGCTGTCTGGCCAAGCCGAGCGATATGCAATTGCGGCTATGCGAGTGGCTAACTTGCGCGGTATGGATGCGCTGCATATTGGCACGGCCCAAGCAGCACTTGTTGATTTGTTTGTAACGGCAGATAAACGCCAGGCTGCGGCAGCACAAACCGTCGGCTTGAAAACCGAATTGATCGAAATTTAATATGTTTTACCCCCAAGAATTTGACGTGATCGTGGTCGGCGGTGGCCATGCGGGCACCGAGGCCGCGCTGGCCAGCGCGCGCATGGGCTGCAAAACCTTGCTGCTGTCGCACAACATTGAAACCCTCGGCCAGATGAGCTGCAACCCGTCAATCGGCGGTATTGGCAAGGGCCACTTGGTAAAAGAGGTCGATGCCATGGGCGGCGCGATGGCGTTGGCCACGGACGAGGGCGGCATTCAGTTCCGCATCTTGAACAGTTCCAAAGGCCCAGCAGTGCGTGCCACGCGGGCGCAAGCCGACCGCATTTTGTACAAGGCCGCGATTCGCCGGATGCTGGAAAACCAGCCTAATTTGTGGCTGTTTCAACAAGCTGTCGATGACCTGATGGTCGAAGGCGACCGAGTGGTGGGCGCAGTCACGCAGGTCGGCATCAAGTTCAGAAGCCGTACCGTGGTGTTGACTGCGGGCACTTTTTTGGACGGCAAAATCCACGTTGGCCTGCAAAACTTTTCTGCTGGCAGGGCGGGAGATCCGCCTGCGTTGTCTTTGTCAGCAAGGCTGAAAGAGCTCAAGCTGCCGCAAGGCCGACTGAAAACCGGCACACCGCCGCGCATTGATGGCCGCACGATTGACTTCAGCAAATGCATTGCGCAACCGGGCGATGGCATGCCCGGCGGCGTGGCCGGCGACGTGCCTGTGTTCAGTTTTATGGGCGGCGCTATCAAGCACCCAGAGCAAGTGCCGTGCTACATCACCCACACCAACGCGCGCACGCACGACATCATTCGCAGCGGCTTCGACCGCAGCCCCATGTTTACCGGCAAGATCGACGGCGTGGGCCCGCGCTATTGCCCGAGCGTGGAAGACAAGATCAACCGCTTTGCCGACAAGGACGCGCACCAGATTTTCCTGGAGCCTGAAGGGCTGACGACGCACGAGATCTACCCCAACGGCATCTCGACCAGCCTGCCGTTTGACATTCAGTACGAGCTTGTGCGCTCGATGGTGGGCATGGAAAACGCCCACATTTTGCGGCCAGGCTACGCGATTGAATACGACTACTTTGACCCGCGCGCCCTGAAAACCAGCTTTGAAACCCGAGCCATCAACGGCTTGTTTTTTGCCGGGCAAATCAACGGTACGACCGGCTATGAAGAGGCAGCGGCACAAGGCATGTTCGCCGGCATCAACGCCGCGTTGCAATGCCAGGGCAAAGACGCCTGGCTGCCCAAGCGTGATGAGGCTTACCTGGGTGTGCTGGTCGACGACCTGATCACCAAGGGCGTGACCGAGCCATACCGCATGTTTACCAGCCGCGCCGAATACCGCCTGATGCTGCGCGAAGACAACGCCGACATGCGCCTGACTGAAAAGGGCAGGGAGCTGGGGCTGGTGGATGACGCGCGTTGGGACGCTTTTAACCGCAAACGCGATGCTGTTTCACGTGAAACACAGCGCCTGCGCAGCATTTGGGTGAACCCGAACAATCTGCCATTGGCTGATAGCGTCCGCGTTCTGGGCAAAGCGATTGAGCGGGAATACAACCTGGCCGACCTGCTGAGGCGGCCAGATGTGAACTACGCCGGGCTGATGAGCCTGGACGGCGGCAGGTACGGCACGCCAAACATTTCCGCCTCGGCCGACAAGAGCGTGATCGAGCAGATTGAAATCTCCGCCAAATACGCAGGCTACATTGACCTGCAAAAAGTAGAAGTCGAACGCGCAGCGCATTACGAAAACCTAAAACTGCCGCCCGAGCTGGACTACCTGCAAGTACAAGCCTTGAGCTTTGAGGCCCGCCAAACGCTAGCCAAGCACCGGCCCGAAACACTGGGCTTAGCGTCGCGTATTTCAGGTATAACTCCCGCAACAGTGTCTCTGCTGTTGGTGCATTTAAAAAAGCATCTTTGGAAGGCCACTTTGCCCGAGCAGCAAGGTGACAAGCAACCCGTTACCTTATAGGCGGAAGAACATGGTTAGTCGAAAGAGGGCGCAGCTAGGCGCATTTTTAATGGCGCGCTGGGTGCTGTTAATGTTGATTTTGGTGGCCATGCTGGTCGTGCCGATCTGGCTTAAAAGAAACAGTGACGACAAACAAAAAGAGCGCACCAAAGCAGAGGCCAAAGCTAATAACGACGTGAACGCAACGTACGAAGCGGCACAGACAACGTCAATGTCGCCTATGACGACCACTGCCGCGGCCGCTGCAAATCAAACTTCCCGCCCCGTCGGCGCTGGCCACGGCCTGACGTTTGCTGCCCGTGCACCCAGTGCAGACGAATCGCCCGACGCCGCTTACTTGAACTGCAAGAGCGAACCGGTGCCCACTGACAAACCTTATCAAAACGCCTGCAATCCGTATCAAGGGGACACCTCCTGCCGCGTGGTGTTGCCTGTTCTTTGCATAAAAACAGCTGACAGCATCAAAGACGCCCAGCCTACAAACGCACCAGCGGGGGCCTGGGCTTCATCAACCCTGGGTGCCACTGCTCCGGTGATGGGAGCACTGTTGAGCTCGCTGGACGTTGCCCACGCCCGTTGCGAAAAAGAGCTGGGCGAAGGTTACAGAATGGCAGGCGGCTTTAACAATGGTGGCGTCGATTGGGTGATGGCTGGCAGGCGCGGGCAGGGCCTGATGCTGGGTGGGTCAACCCGCTATTGGGTCGCAGTCACAGACCAGCGTGCCAACTGCTGGGACAGCCCGCCGTGACGGCTTGTATTTCACGCAACACTAAACTTTGGTCGGGGTCAGCTTTGGTAATTAAACACTTAACTTTCAGTTCGCTTGTGGTTGCGGCGGTTTTCGCCCCGCTCGTGGCACTTGCCGGCGTTACAAAATGCACGGGCTCTGATGGCAAAGTCACGTTCAGTGACCAGCCGTGCACGGGTGGTCAAACGGCCACGACGATTCAGGCGCCTGCGAAAGCCGCGGCTTCTGCCTCTAAACCATCTAGCACTGCCGGTGCCTCCAAAGACAAGGAGAACACGGGGGCGCCCGGCTCTAATTTACAGCGGCTTGACAGCTCATGCAAAGAAGAGCGCGACCGGCTGTTTCTTGCTGTCGGTACAAAAACGCCAAGTGCCGCCGGTAATGAAAATTTAGCCTCGCTCAAAGCGAAGTACGAAGCGCGCTGCGATTCATCAGCGAGGTACCTCGCGAATGCGTCTGACCTGGATGCGCAAGCACTCAAATGTAAAACGCTAAGAGATGAACTTAAAGAATTGAAAAGCAAGCCTGTATTAACATCGAGCTCCTCATCGACTTGGGAAGCAGACGTTTCAATCAAAGAAGGCAACATCAACCGAACTTGCCCACCCGCCAAGCAATGACTGCGGAGCAGGAATTCATCGGCCACCTAGCGCAATTGAGTTTGCAGCTCAATGCCGAACAAATTGCCAAGCTCCGGGCTTACCTGGCCCTTATCCAGAAGTGGAACAAGGTCTATAACCTGACTGCTGTTCGCGACCCCAACGAGATGGTGACGCATCACTTGCTGGACAGCTTGGCAGCCATCGGGCCACTCAACCGGCACTTGGCCCAAGCAGGCTTGGGGTCATCCGCAAGCTTGCTTGACGTCGGCTCGGGTGCGGGTTTGCCGGGTGTGGTGATGGCTATTTGCTGCCCAACGGTGAAAGTCACTTGCGTCGACACGGTCGCCAAAAAAGCCACGTTTATTAAACAAGTCGCTTTGGAGTTAAAGCTACCCAACCTGACCGGCTTACATGCGCGGGTAGAAAGCATCAACTCACCGTTTGATGTCATCTGCTCGCGCGCCTTTGCCTCATTGGCTGACTTTACGCAGTGGTCTGCCAGTGCGCTGGCCCCGGCTGGCATATGGATGGCGATGAAGGGCAAGCACCCGGCGACTGAGCTGGCTGCCTTGCCTGCCACGGTTGAGGTGTTTCACGTGGAACAACTGCAGGTGCCGGGGCTGCACGCTGAGCGGTGCATGGTGTGGCTGCGCAGGGCGGGGTAACAGACAAGGCAAGGTCGTTTCCCGTTGCCAGCATTCTTCGTGGCGTAAACTCACGCCTTCACCCACAGGAAACCGCCCATGTTCGGCTCATTTTTTGGTATTGCTGACTACGGCGCGTTTGTCTTTGCACTAGTATTGCTGTTCCTGTTGCCGGGCCCGGGTAACCTGGCTTTGATCACATCTGCGGGCAAAGGCGGGTTAGCAGGTGGTGTGGCATCGGTGTTTGGGCTGCTGCTCGGCGACCAGATTTTGTTGTGGCTCACAGTGGCCGGTGTGACTGCCGTGCTGGCCGCGCACCCGGTTATTTTTCAGGCCTTGCAGTGGCTGGGCGCTGCGTATCTGGTCTGGCTGGGCGTCAAAATGCTCACCGCAAAGCCTGGCGACAAGCCGATGCTGAACATCAAGGCTGGGCATTACTTTCAGCAAACCATGGTGATCACGCTGTTCAACCCAAAAGCCATCATGTTTTACGTGGCCTTTTTCCCGCAGTTTATTGACCCCGTAAAACACCAGGGCCTGCTAACCTTTGGCGTGATGGCCGCGACCATTGCGGTGTTGGGGTTTGCTTACTGCCTATCGGTTGTGCTCGTAACGCATTACATGGCTGAGCGCATTCGCGCCAATCCGCGAGTCACGTCGGTGCTGCAAAAAATAGCCGGCCTGTTTTTAATCGGCTTTGGTGTCAAGCTGGCGCTGTCAAAGTAACGAAACACAAAAAAGAATAAAAACAAATGGCGAAAATCTTTTGCGTTGCCAATCAAAAAGGCGGCGTTGGCAAAACCACCACCACTGTTAACTTAGCTGCCGGCTTGGCTAAAGTTGGCCAGCGGGTGCTGATGATTGACCTTGACCCTCAGGGCAACGCCACCATGGGCTCGGGCGTAGACAAGCGCAAGCTTGAATACACGGTGTACGACGTGCTGCTGGAGTCTGCCACTATCGCAGAGGCAAAAGTCACCAGCCAAAAGCTGATTGACGGCGGCTGTAGCTACGACATTTTGGGTGCCAACCGCGAGCTGGCTGGGGCAGAGGTTGAACTTGTCGACGTAGAGCGACGCGAAAAGCGCCTCAAGCTCGCGCTGGCTGAGGTCGACTCGGCCTATGACTTTGTGTTGATCGACTGCCCGCCGTCGCTGAGTATGCTGACGTTAAACGGCCTGTGCTGCGCACACGGCGTGGTGGTGCCGATGCAGTGCGAATATTTCGCGCTTGAAGGCCTGACGGATTTGGTCAACACCATCAAGCAGGTGCATGCAAATTTGAATAAAGACCTCGCCATCATTGGGCTGTTGCGCGTTATGTTTGACCCCCGCATCACGCTGCAGCAGCAAGTCAGCGAACAACTCAAAGAACACTTTGGCGACAAAGTATTCAACACCGTGATTCCGCGCAATGTGCGCTTGGCAGAAGCGCCCAGCTACGGCTTGCCTGGCGTGGTGTTTGACCCGTCGTCTAAAGGGGCACAGGCGTTTGTCGCGTTTGCTCAAGAAATGGTCGCCCGCATTCAAAAAATGTGATGAAAACACCGTTTTTAGAGTACGAATATGCCTCTATCCCAATAAATACGGGCGCGAGCAGCTACCAAAATAATAGCGTTTATTCTGTCGTCTGTGGCTCGATGCGAGGCCCACAGCATGTATAGCGCAGCAGGGTCGCTGGCGTGGCTTGCACCTTCAACCTGCGATGCCAACACCCGATGAGCGCCAGCAACGTCTTGGTATTGCCTGGCTGGTTAAACAGCGGGCCCGACCATTGGCAAAGCCGCTGGGAGCGCGCCTACGGCTACACCCGAGTGGAGCAGCACGACTGGCAGCGCCCACTGCGCGGCGACTGGATTGCCCGGCTTGAAGACGTGCTGCTGGGCTGCACCGAGTCGGCGGTGCTCGTGTGCCACAGCCTGGGGTGCCTCACAGCCGCGGCTTGGGCAGCGCATTCTAAAAACACTCACCTTGTTAAAGCCGCGTTGCTGGTCGCGCCGCCCGACACCGCGCGTGAAGACATTAGCAACATGCTGCCGGGCTGGGCCATCGACCCATTGCCGCCGCAAAAGCTGCCGTTTAAATCAGTCGTGTTTGCGTCTAGCAACGACCCGTTTTGTAGCCTTGAAAGGGCGCGCTATTTCGCAGACGCTTGGGGGGCCAAATTTATTGACATTGGCGAGTGCGGCCATATCAATGCCGACAGCGGCCTAGGCGACTGGCCTTCGGCGCACGCAGAACTTCAACAGCTCATGGCGCCATGACAACCGCCCCCTCAGCCTTGCCGCCTCAAACGCGCGCCAACTCAACGCAATTAAAAAGGACAAACACATGGTCACTAAAAAACCAAAAGGCTTAGGCCGCGGGCTAGAGGCCTTGCTCGGCCCCAAGGTCAATGATTCGCTTGAAGGCGCTGACTCCAGCTTAACCAGCCCGGGCGCACCTGCATCGCTGCGGCTTGGCGACATGGTGGCTGGCCAGTACCAGCCCCGCACCCGCATGGACGAGGGCGCACTGTACGAGCTGGCCGAGTCCATCAAGGCGCAAGGCATCATGCAGCCGATCCTTGTTCGTCGCTTGAGCGCAGGGCCTAACGACGGCAAATACGAAATCATTGCCGGCGAAAGGCGCTTTCGGGCCGCCAAGCTGGCGGGCCTGGACACGGTGCCCGTGCTCGTGCGCAACGTCCCCGACGAAGCCGCCGCCGCCATGTCGTTGATTGAAAACATTCAGCGTGAAGATTTAAACCCGCTGGAAGAAGCCCAAGGTTTGCAACGCTTGGTCAAAGAGTTTGGGCTCACTCACGAACTGGCGGCGCAAGCCGTGGGGCGCTCGCGCAGCGCAGCGTCTAACCTGCTGCGCCTGCTCAACTTGTCAGACCCTGTGCAATCGATGTTGATGGCAGGCGACATTGACATGGGCCACGCGCGGGCGCTGTTAGCGCTAGACCGCGCCACGCAAATTACCGCTGCCAATCAAATTGCCGCCAAAAAAATGTCGGTGCGCGAGGCCGAAAGCCTGGTCAAAAAGCTCAGCGCCGAGTTCTCGCTCAAGCCGCAAAAAGTCGGCAAAGAAAAATCTCGCGACACCCGCCGCATCGAAGAAGAGCTGTCAGACGCGCTGGCGGCTGATGTGCAGGTACGCATTAAAAAGCAAGTCAAGCGCGGCGGCAAAACCATTGACAGCGGCGAAGTGGCTATTCAGTTTGGCTCGCTGGAAGAGCTGAACGGGTTGCTAGACCGCCTGCGCGGTAACAATACGTAGCATTTTGACGTGTATCTACGCACCAAAGCGTGCGAAATTGCCACATCAAACACTATTGTGTCGTGGAATAATTGAAAATACTTACTGTTAGACATGTTCAGACATCAGGAGAACTTTTTGAAGTACACGCTTTTAACCCTCGCCGCTACCGCTTTGCTCAGCGGCTGCGTAGCCACCGCCCCCACTATTGGCTCTGAAAAAGCCAACACGGTCGTCACAGGTTCAGCTGCTGGCGAATCGACCCAAGGCGCCAACACCGCGCTTGAAAAATGCGCCAGCCCGCTGGGCACCGTCGCCCTGGTTGAAGAAACCTCTGCCGACTGGTACCGCTTGTTCACCACCGAATACAAATTGGGCTCCACCGTGCCCGTGCTGCGCTTGATGATTCAGCAAAGCAACTGCTTCATTGTCGTCGAGCGAGGCCGCGCATTTGCCAACATGGAGCGCGAGCGCGCCATTGCCGCGTCTGGCCAAGGCCGTACCGGCAGCAACATGGGCGGCGGCCAAATGGTCGCGGCCGACTACAGCATGACGCCTGAAGTCTTGGTCAGCGCCCGCGGCACCAGCGGCGGTGGCGGTGGCCTCGGCGGCTTCAGCCGCGGCTTGGGCGTGCTCGGCGCTATTGCCGGCGGCATTCGCACCAATGAAGCGTCCACCATGCTGATGTTGACCGACAACCGCTCAGGCGTACAAATTTCGGCATCGCAAGGCGCCAGCTCCAACACCGACTTCAGCGTAGGTGCCGTGCTGTTCGGCGGCGGTGGCGGCGGCGGCATGAGCGGCTACACCAACACCCCACAGGGCAAGGTTGTAATTGCAGCCTTCACCGATTCATACAACCAGATGGTCAAGTCCCTGCGCGCTTACAAACCGCAGTCGGTTCAAGGCCAAGGCCTGGGCGGCGGCGGCAGGTTGGCCGTTGACGGCGCAGCGCCACCGAGCAGAACCTCAGCCCCCGGCGGCGTACCTGCGAAGAAAGCTGTGCCAGTCAAGCCTTAAAAGGCAAGCCCTGTAAAAAGCGCCTCCGGGTGTTTTTTTAAGACCCGGCAAACGGGTCTGTATCTTCGATCGGCTGAGTAACACCGCGCTGTTTATTCAATTCGTCGTTAGTTAAATCCACCATTGCCAAGCTTGAGAGCACTTTTTCCGGCAACTCACCGCTACCCAACCGGGCTTGAATCAAAGCCAGCATCTCTCGCGCCGCAGGGTTTTTCTTGTCGGCCGCTCGTTTGTACCACTTGAGCGCTTTTACATAATCAGTGGGCACGCCATCACCTTGGTGGAGTCGCCGCGCCAACTGGAACTGAGCGAGCGCATCACCCCCTTCGGCAAGCCTAGACAAAAGCGCAACACTCGGCTTTTCGCTTGATTGAGAAAAATAACGCGCCAGCCGCGCCAAGTTGGTACGAGCTGTCGCATTGCCCGCGCTCGCTGCACGTGAATAAAGCTGGCGCGCATCACCGCGTTGCCCGTCGATTTCCCGCACTACCGCCAATGCGTTCAGTGCGTGTCCATCGCCCGCATCCGCGCCTTGCGTCAGTTGCACCAGCGCGCGGGCCCGTAGCTGCGGTCTGGCCGCAAGCTCGTCAGCCAGCCAACTCCAATAGTAGGCTCGCCGGCAACCCGCTTTGGCAGAGCGCTCGAGCAGCTCCCGCGCCTCAGGCAAATCACGCTCAATACCCCATCCGCGCGCCAGCATCAAACCCATCGCGCCGATACCGCAAGCATGGCCTGCCTGCGCAGCAATTTGAACAAAACTTAGTACTTGTCCGTAATTCAATGCACTGCAATCGCCACGAAACAGCACCAAGGCCACACGCCACGCTGCCTGCGCGTCACCCCCACGTGCCTGGCTAACCAGCACATCGTCTACACGGGGGGAGTGTTTGGACTTGCCCTGCGCCGCCGCTGCATCTATACCTCCCGATCGAGCGGTTGGAGGCTCACAGTCAGAAGGTTGAGTACGCTGCGCAGAACCTGCAGCAAGCAATGAACCTGTAGCAAGTGCTGAGCCTTCCAACGGAGCGGCTGGCTTGAGTTCGGCGTGCGCAACTGACATGGCCAAAGCGAGCAGAAACAAAACCGCAGGGCTGCTTCGCGCGAAAACTAGCCGCATGTCAACGCCCAATATCCACCGTAGCCGCACCGCGTAGCTGTATGAGTGGTTCGCTGGTGACCCGCTCAATTTCAATATGACCAGCACCTGTTGCCAATACGCGTGCTGACGCCGCACGACCCTTAAGCTGCATACTGCCAGCTCCGGTAAGCTGCAAGTCCAAAATAGTATCGCGCATGTTTGTCACCTCAATACTTGCAGCGCCCCGCAGATGAGCGGACAGCCGCCCCGTTGCTTCTTGCACGCTTAAGCTGCCAGCGTCCACAACAAAGCTTGAATCGTGAACACCGAAAAACTGCATCTGTCCACCGGCCAGCTCTGCATTAACCGTCCACACACCGCGCGCGGCGTCCAGATAGCCAGCCCACGATCTCGCCACAATACGCACCCCCGTCGGCACCATTAATTGGACGCGAGAACGTTCAGATCCAGAATTGCTTGATGGATTGCCACCAATGTTCTGCACCGCATTAGCGCCAGGCCCAACAGCGCGGTTAATGAAGACGCCAGCGCCGATTACGGCGGACTGACCTGACACACTGGCGCGGCCTGAAGCAGGCTTGCTCTTGCGCACTTCCTGGCACCTCAGTGCCCAGCCTGTCCCCGCAGCTTCAACGCGGGCCAACACATCTGCGGAATCGCTGAGGTTAACCAGTTTCGGCTCCTTGATGTCGCTGCTTTGCTGAAGCGTTAAAGACCCCGAGCACGTGCTTATGTCCAACACCCGCACAGGATCAGCAATCGCCCTGTCGCCGGCTTGGATAAGGAGCGCCATCAACAACAGCATGGCCTTCATTGCAGTTCCGCCCATCCTTACTTTTTACCGACCGTCCACTTAACGCGCGCCACTCCAAATTTACTGTCACCAAGCGCAGCGCCGAATGCCTTTTGCATTTCTTCCAGGCTCGTTACGCCCGACAACGGCTGCAAAGCGGGACCGCGTAGCATCGGTGGCAACTTGGTAATTACCTCTTGCTCAGCGGCAAAGCACGCCACCTCTTCATTGCCGGGCTTGTCAAATTCAATGGCAAAACTGCTCGGATTGGTTGTGTCCGGCACTTGTGTGGCTGCATTGCCACGCATCGGTTGCGTACGCTGTAACGGATTTGGGTACACCTGAGACACGCGGCGACGCCCATCTAGGTAGTAGCAATATACAAACGCTTGCCTGTCCAGGCTGACCGAATAGGACATGGTGTCGCCCACAATATAGGCACCGTCGCGGTTGCTTAGAAGCACCGTAACTTGCGGCTCGCGACCCCGCGGCGCATCAATCGAAGGGCGATTATTTTGCGGCGCAAAAGAGTCAATGATTTTTTGGGTCATCGGCAAGTGCGCTGCCCCGCCTTTGGCAACCGCTACGCGTTTTTCAGCGGGGCCCCAACCCACTCGGACAAAATTTCCGGCGCCGTCAAAGCGCACATAGTCTTTAGCCAAGCGTTCGTAGGTTTCAAAACTTACATTGCCCGTGATCATCACGTTCTGATCAGCCTGAAACTTTGCAATGGCCTCACGCAGCGCTGTGTTTGGCCGTCCGTCAACCACTCCAGCGTAATAGCTCGTGCTGCGTAATGCGTTTTGGAAAAGGCGCAAACGGTCGTCACCCGACATGTCGTCCCACCAAGCCCGCATCTGAGACTGAAACTCGGGATGGGTTTGGTCTAGCGCAACGCACTGCCAGTAAGGAACACGCGCCCACTTGCCCACCAACTCAATTAACCCCAAATCTACCAAAGTGCGAACTGCCGGTCCGGTGCCTTGCGACACCTCATTGCCAAAATTGAACTGAATGCCCGTTTTCTTGATGCGCCCACCAATATCCGCGCCAAATGCGGTGTTGGCTACAACAATGGTGTTCGATGAGTCCACGCCAGGCAGCAACGTGCGGGTTGCGAAGTCACCCAGATGCAACTCCAGACCGAACGCAGTCGACATCAGATCTCGCGTCACACCGACGTCCCAGCGTGATGCGCTGACCCCGCCACCCATTCGGTTTACCGACACGTTTTGATCCATAAAAGACAAAGCGCCAGAAATATAAAGGGCCGGGCGCTGAATCTTCATCTGACCCGCATTGAGAAGCAAACTAGTCAGGTTCTGAACAGTGTCCTGTTTGATGGCATCGATTTCAAAATCTACAAAACGAAAAGTATTGCTGGTGCGGGACATCATCGACAACGACGTGATCATCATTTCCTTGGTGGCCACGCTGAGCTTGCCCGTAACATCCGGAATGTTTTTACTGCTGATCAGCACGTTACTGACCTTGTAATCCCGCAGCATTTTGTCCATGCAGGACAACGAATCTGAAAAGCTTGAGATAGATCGGACTGGCGCTGTGGTCGGCATATTCAACGTGGGCGTTTTTTCAAACTCTGCTGCGTACTCTCTGGGGGTAATGGCACAACCCGACACCAAAGTGAACGTGGCCGCAGCCATAAAAAGTTGAAAATACGATTTCATTTTGAGCCCCATACTAAAAACCAGATAACCAACCGACTTATTCTTATTTTTTCACTTGCAGACGTTGATTACGTCTCCGGTAACTATTACCGTGCTTTCGCGATTGGAGTTTCCCGCCCCATACCGGGGAGAGCTTCCGTTGGTACTTTTTGGGTCGCCTGCGGGCCCAATGGTCGTGTTACACGACTTGGCCTGCCCAGAGCTAGAAACCTGTGTTGAGCTGCGCACAACACCTTCGGTATCGACACCAAAGTTTCTGCGCTGTTTCGCTTCATACACTCTGACTTTTGACGCGCTTTGTGGAGTGATGAACGTGCGTGGGGTAGGGTCTGCGCTTTTGCCCTGCGCCAGAGCTAAAGACGAGCTCAAGCAGAATACTGCGGCGAACAGACACTTCAAATACAAAGGGAGGTTTTTCATACTGTTCTTGCTTCTTGGTTACAGCAAAAGAGCCGGTTGCGGCTCTTTTGCATCCATTGATTTTCAGTCTGTGGCGGAGCTGTTGGTAGCCAAGCTTTGTATAGCTACAGTGCCCATGCCGATTGCTACGTTAGCCACAAGACCACCTTTACCCATGTCAACCAACTGGGTGTTTTTCCCTTTGATTTCAACGTTGCCGGTGTTCGATGCAAGACCTTGCTTTGCCTTCGCGCCCATTCCAATTGCTGCGTTGGCAACGATCATGCCGGTTGACGACTTCACCGTCTGGTTGTTGTCTTTGCCGATTTTAATTTCGGCACTGGCGCTCATGGCAGCGAACATACCGATTGCGAAAATAGAAATTGCGAGAGTCTTCATGATTACTTCCTAATGCGCCCAGATAAAAAAACTCCCACCCAGTCGGGCAAAACCGAGGGGAGTTGTGGAAACTCAATACGAGTTGATGTTGATAACCGATGGAATACCGAAGCCAGAAAAGTTGGCAACACCCCCGACGAAACTGGTTTGCGAGTTGCCGCCAACTACCGTGCCCTTGCGGGTTGCAATATTGACCTCGGCAAATCCGCCCAGAGCTGCGCCGTTGGCGACACCGCCAACAAACGCGGTCTGTTTGTTGACTCCTCGAACAGAGCCAGTGACAGATGCAATGTTGACATTGGCAACCGCACCCAAGCCGGCGCCGTTGATCACACCGCCAACATAGGCTTTCTGCGTGTTCGAACCCGTGACGGAACCCTCGACTGAAGCGACATTGACTTTTGCCTTGGCCATCAAGCCTGCGCCATTCACCACGGCGCCAATGTTCGCTACTTGTTTGTTTTGTCCTTTAACTGAACCGCCGACCGACGCAAGTCGAACAGCGGCGTCGGCCATCAAGCCTGCCCCGTTGATAACCAGTAACGACTTTACGGACTGATCGTTCTTGCCAAAATTAACACCCTCTCCGGTTGATGCAATTTGGGTCTTTGCGCTGGCCGATAAAGCAGCGGCGTTGACCACCAGGCCTGGAATCACGGCCTTTTGCTTGTTGCTTCCCTTAACGGAGCCACCGGTCGAAGCGATCTGTGTTTTTGCGGTTGATGCCAAGGCAGCGCCATTGATGACACCGCCCAACACGTCAGCTTGTTGCTGATTGGTTCCAGAAACGCCGCCATTGACCGAGGCCATGTCTAATTTGGCAGTGGCACCGGCCACAGCTGCATTCAAGATTACGCCTTTGGTTTTGGTACTTTGTTTGTTCGAGCCTTTGGTTCCCGTTTGCGTGCTGCTCAAATTCATCTTGGCAGTACCCACTCCTACCGCCGTGTTGATGGTTGCAATGGGCGCTTGAACTTTTTGTTCGTTCTGCGACCATGCTTGAGAGCAGACGCTAGCAAGAACGGTCAGGGCAAAAATGTTTTGCTTGGTGCAGTATTGATGTTTCATGCCCATGAGTTGCGCTAACCTAGCAACACGGTTCAGCACTTTTCAAGGATTTACACACCGATACATTCGCCGTTGCTGCCGCGGCTTTATTAAATGAACAAATAAAAACGGAGCCCATAAGGCCCCGTTTTTTGCTTTGGCAAGAACGCCGATCTAGCTAACAGCCGTTGTCGCTTCAAAGGCCATCAAAATTACGCGGCGATTTGCCCCACTGCCTGGATTGTCAGGATCGTGGAGATCCGTCGATCCCTTGCCGGCCGTGAGCAATCGACTCGCGCGCAAACCATTTCGGGCTATCAGATGGCGCTTAACCGCATCCGCGCGACGTGCTGACAAACGCATGTTGTATTGCAAGCCACCGGTCGCGTCGGTGTGCCCTTCTATGAGAAACCTCAAACTCTGCAACTCATCAGACCGAAGCGCTAGTCCAATTTCGTGTAGCGTCGGGATAGCGTCGCGGGACAGTTTTGCAGAATCAAATTCGAACGTGATCTGATCAAAACTTAGCCGCGCGGATTCGGTCACCACCGCCAGTGTTTCCTTGGGCGTGCTGTCTGCAGCCACTCCGGGGCCGGCTGACAGCATCGGTTCCAGATTGAGTTTTCTCGTCTTCGTAGTTCCTAATCGTTGCTGCGCCTTCAAGGCTTTAATAATTTGCTGTTGGGTGGGTCGCTCGCCTGCCAAGTCGATAAATCTGGGCTCAAACTCGGCCCGTGACAGCATCGGCAAACCAGCCGCTATAGGCAGGCAGCCGCACCAGGCAACAAAATCTCGGCGTGTGTTCATGTCGTATTCCTTTATGAGCTGACGCAGCGGCCAGTTACGTCCGTGCTAAAACAAAATTCACCCATCAAACTGCTGGACTCCCACGGAACCTGTTTATTGCCCGTGTCACGTGCCACGCCTATGCGCACGCGTTTGAACAGTTGCTCAACAGACTGGCCGGGCGTTTTGAGCTGGTCGACCAAATGCCGGGTGTACGCGCTGCCCCCATCGACACCGTCGTAAGCAATAGAGCCTGGCGCTGTTGAAAAAGCAATCAACGTGCCCTGCGGCGCGCTTACTTGCGCCAACCCAGGGCCCCAAGAACGCGGCGCGCCGAACCCGCCAGCCCCTCGCGTGCGGGTAGACCCGAGCACGGGCGGCGTGCGGCAGGCGTCAAGAATCACCACATTGACGCCCTTGTTGTTTTCGTTTAATTTGTCCACCATTTCGTCCACCGAGGCAGCTTTGCGAGGGACGTCTTCTTCCTGATCAATAACCATGTCTACAGGAATCAGGTAATTTCGGCCTCGGTGCTGTATGCCATGGCCGGCAAAGTACAAAACCCGCGCATCTGACCGGCGACCACGCAGCCAGAACTCTTTCATCGCGTCGATCATGCTGGCTTGCGATGCGTTTTCCCGCACGATCAAACTAAAGCCAACGTCGCGCATTGCTGAAGCCACCGAACGTGCATCGTTAACCGCATTTCGCAATGGCTTGACCTTGTAATCTGCATTGCCAATTACCAAAGCTAGCTTGGTATCGTCAACAGACGCTTTGCTGCGCTGCACTACAACCTGCGATGCAGCCACACTACAAGAAAATGCGGCTGCGATTGACAGTGCACTGCGGCGCGTCACCGACTTGTTGTTAAAAACAAAGGGCTGCATACATTCTTCCTTGCTACCGGCTAGGGCTTGGCTTGGCCTGGCGCAACACCGGCACTGCCGTTCTTGTTGGCAGAAATTGCCGCTGGCGAGTCCACCACACGTGCGGACTCCGTCAACAAACTTTCTTTGAACTGGATACAGAAATGATGTTTAAGGAAATGGTCACTGCCTGTGTTAAAGAAACAATAGAGCAGTTAACAAAGACAAAGGGGATGAGGAATCTCAACGAGGCTGATTGGAAAGAATATA
>JANOWB010000098.1:0-8294 GCA_031417695.1 Polaromonas sp. | reverse complement strand
GCCAGGAACTGATGGTTCAGGTCGAAAAAGAAGAGCGCGGTAATAAGGGCGCAGCCCTGACCACATTTGTCTCGCTGGCTGGCCGCTACGTTGTGCTGATGCCAAACAACCCGCGCGGCGGTGGTGTCAGCCGCCGGATTGAAGGCGAAGACCGGGCCGAGCTGAAGGAAAACATGGACCAGCTGGAATACCCGGCCGGCTCCAGCATCATCGCGCGCACCGCCGGCATCGGCCGCAGCGCGCCTGAATTGCAGTGGGACTTGAACTACCTGATCAAGCTGTGGACGGCGATTGAAGGCGCTGGCAAAGGCGGCAAAGGCGCGTTCCTGATTTATCAGGAATCAAGCCTCGTCATCCGCGCGATTCGCGATTACTTCAATAGCGACATCGGTGACATTTTGTTTGACACCGATGACGTGTACGAACAAGCCAAGCAGTTCATGGACCACGTGATGCCCGAGCATGCGCACCGCGTCAAGCGCTACCGCGACGACGCGCCGCTGTTCAGCCGTTTCCAGATTGAGCATCAAATCGAATCGGCCTATGCCCGCACCGTTCAGCTGCCTTCAGGCGGCGCGATTGTGATTGACCAGACCGAGGCTTTGGTGTCAGTGGACGTTAACTCGGCACGCGCCATCAAAGGCGGCGACATTGAAGAAACCGCGACCCGCACCAACTTGGAGGCGGCTGACGAAGTGGCCCGCCAAATGCGCCTGCGCGACTTGGGCGGCCTGGTGGTGATTGACTTTATTGACATGGAGGAATCTCGCAACCGCCGCGATGTTGAAAACCGCCTGCGCGACGCCTTGCGCCAAGACCGTGCACGGGTTCAGTTCGGCACCATCAGCAAGTTTGGCCTGATGGAAATGAGCCGCCAGCGCCTGCGCCCAACGCTGAGCGAAGGCGCGTCCATCCCTTGCCCGCGTTGCGGTGGCTCGGGCCACATTCGCGATACCGAAAGCTCGGCATTGCAAATTTTGCGGATCATTCAGGAAGAGTCGCTCAAAGACAGCACGGCATCTGTGCTGTGCCAAGTACCTGTTGATGTTGCGGCTTTCTTGCTGAACGAAAAACGCTCAGAAATCAGCAAAATTGAAATGAAGCAGCGCATCAATGTGCTGATCGTGCCGAACAAAACGCTGGAAACACCGAATTACCGGCTTGAGCGCTTGAAGCACGACGACCCGCGCTTGGACAACATCGAAGCCAGCTACAAGATGGCCGACGACATTGAAGACCCCACCACGGTGACGCGCCGCAGCCAGGAAAAGCACAATAAGCAAGAGCCTGTCATCAAGGGCGTGTTGCCTGATGCGCCTGCGCCGATTGCGCCCGTTAAAGCAGAATTGAAGCCTGAAGCACAGACGGCTGCTCGGCCTGCACAGCGACCAGTGGCAGCAGCCGCTGCCCCGGCCGAAAAAGGCTTTTTTGGCTGGATAAAAGGTTTGTTCGGCGGCTCGGAAGCGCCAGCCGCAGCACCGGCAGCCAGCGCAACTGCACTAACTGAACGAGGAGGCGAAGCGCGCCGTGACGGCCGCGGTGAGCGCACAGAACGCGGCGGCGAGCGCGGTGGCCGTGATGGCCGCCGAGGTGGCCGAGGACGCAACGAACGCGGAGATCGACAAGAAGGTCGCCCGGAAGGCCGTGGCGAAAGCCGACCAGAGGCTCGCAATGAACAACGCAGTGAGCAACGAAATGATGGCCGGCCTGCAGATGGCCGCAGCGGCGAGCGCCGCGAACGCGGTACTGACCCGCGCACTGGCGAGCAGCGCGGTGACCCACGCACTGGCGAGCAGCGGAGTGACCAACGCAATGAGCGAGGCGAAGGCCAAGAGCAGCGCGAGCCGCGTCCACCGCGTGAGCCCAGAGAGCCAAGAGAAGGCGGACGTCAAGAGCGCCCCCGCCGTGAACGCGGCGAGCGTAGCGGCGAGCAGCGCCCCCCTGTAGACGCCACTGAGCAAGACATCGCGATGGCCAACAAAGCCGCCATGGCAGCGGCAATGGGCGGCACCGCGCCAGAAGCTGGTCAGGACGCTCCGCGCCGCGAGCGAGGTGATCGCGGTCGCCGCAATGACCGTCAAGGTGAGGCGCGAGGTGAGCGTCAGGACTTCGGTGATGCAGCACCTGCTGAGCTGACTACTGGGCCGGACGCAAACGCTTCTGCCGACAACCAGACGCAAGGCGATCAAGCAGATGCCGGCGATCAACGCCAGCCGCGTGAGCCACGTGAACGCCGCAGCCGCGACCGTTATGGCCGTGAACGTCGCGAGCGCGGCGATGCAGCGCCCAGCGGTGAAAACAGCAACGCTGAAGCAGGCGATAGCGCCCCGCTAACGGGCAGCAATTCATTGCCTGCACAGCAAAGTTTATTGCAAAATGAACCGGCAGACCAAGTAATTCGGGCGCAAGCAGCTCCTGAATTAATAGCGGAAAAAGTCGTTCAGCCTACTGCTTCTGCTACAGCTCCAGTTGCGCCAGTCAGCGTAGCCGCCTCCGCAGCGCCGGCAGGTTTGCCTAAGGTGCAAGCCTACGATTTGCCGCTGCAAGACCTGGCTGTGGTGGCGCAGACCTCGGGTTTGCAATGGGTGAACTCCGACGCCAGCAAAATCGCCGAAGTAAAAGCGGCCATGGCACTTGAAGCCAAACCCGCGCATGTGCCGCGTGAGCGTCCGCCGCAAGTCGCGCAAACGCAAGCACCACTGGTGCTGGTAGAGACTAAACGTGACTTGAAAGACATGCAACTGTCGTTTGAAAAGACCTGAAACCGATCCGTCCGCCAACCGGGCGGTTAAGGTTGTAATTAAACAAAAAAGCCCGCATCACGCGGGCTTTTTTTATGGTGACTTCTTTCAGTACAGGGCAGTTAAATTCAGCAGTGAACTACACCCCGGCCGCTTGCCGATAGGCCTCTGCCGCACCTTGCGCGTCCCCGCGTTGCTCGGCTAAGCCAGCCAGCGTCCTGAAGGCATTGCGGCGCAGCCCGCTGTCTTGCAAGCCCAACACACTCAGCGCCAGCCACTGCCGCGCCTTGCCCCACAGCTGGCGGCTGGCGCACGCCATGCCTGCCAGGTACTGCACATTGGCGTCACTGGGCCGCGCCAGTTGCGCCGCTTCAATGCGGGCTAGCCACTGTGCATCGAGCGAGTCGAGGCCGGGTTCAAGTGCGCCAATGAGTTTGATTCTGAAGCTGTCGCTCATGCTTGCGCCGGGTAGCATCGCGGCGCTCCAGGCAGACAACAGCCACTGCCGCGCCACTTTGGCGTCGCCCTGCAAGGCCATCATTCGGGTTGCGGCGTGCACTGCCAGCTCGGGCATGGCGCGCTCAGTGTCGTCCAGCGCCATCCAGGCTTTAGTCAGTTGCGCCGCATCATGTGCATCACTGAGCAGCTCTTGCCCCAGCCCGCGCACAATACTTTGGGCCGCCTGTGGCGAAAATGCACGGTGTTTGCCCAGCAGGCGAGCGGTATCCAATGCCACTGAGGTTTGCCGCAACTGCCGGGTTGCACGAAGCTTTAAACGCAGTGCCAGCGTACGGCGTGCCGCGCCCTGCGGCAGCTGACTCAAGGCGCCCAGTGCCGCCGCTGCATCGCGGTCGTCAAGGGCCCAGCGCGCCGCCCTGAACTGCACGCCTTCGCGAATCTCTTGCGCAAAGCGTGGCGCTGAGCTTTGCAGCGCCAGCGCCAAGTGCTCATCGCGAAGTGAAATGTTTTGCAGCGACTGCGCGCTTTCAGCCACCAGCAAGTGCGCCAGCGACTGCAGTTGGCTGGCTCGGGCTGACGTTACTCCGCTAAAGTGGTCTGGTGCTTGGCTCGATTCGCTGGCCAGGCGAGCCAGGCTTTTTTCTTGCACCAGCGCGTTTTGCGCCGACTTGGTGGCGCGAATGTAGCGCCCCGCCAGCTGGTGGGCCAGCGCGTCCATCAGCGCGCCGTACATCGCCCGTTCTTTTTGTTGTGCGCGCCAGCGCTTGGCGTCAACCGGCAAGCCGGTAACCGCAGCCAACGCCCTCAGCGCCACATACAGCACCAAAAACGCACCTAGCAATAAGACCATCATTAAGTTAAACGAAACATCCACCCGATGCGGCGGCCAAAACAAAGTGACCACCGCCTGGTTGTTGCCTGCAATAAGGGCGCTGGCAACCGCTACTGCAAACAAAGCCAAAAGCCAAAGTGCGGCGCGCATAGTGATGTTGCCGTGCTCTTTAGCGGCCAGCCGCAGCCGTGCTGAGCGCGGTCATGGTCTCGTCAAGGCGCGGCAATTCGCTGGTTTTGAGCTGGCTTTGCACTTGCTGCAGCAACTGGCTGGCGGCTTGAGTTTTACGCGAGCTGACATCAAAGTATTTGCCCAGCCACATCGCCGCGTTGGCCAGGTCAGCGCGCGCGGTGTCGGTCTGGCGCGACAGCAAACCCAGCCGCGCGTTCAGCAACCGCAGCTTGAAGTTTTCGCGCAAAAAGAAGGCTTGTTCAGGCGACAGCAGCGCTGCCTCGGGCTGGTCAATACGGCTCACGCGCAACAGTCGGCGCGCCTCGTCTTGCACGCTGGTGACCCATTGGCGAGCTGCGTCCGACAGGCGCTGCTTGTCAAACCAGCCGAGTGCACCCGGCAGTGCAGACCCGGGTGATGCGGCGGCTGCCTTTGGTGCCGCAACTGGCGCAGGCCGCCCAACAGCGCTGGGCAAACCATTGGCTACCGGCAAATCGTCAGCCATGCGAGACAGCTCATCAATTTTCAGCATCAGCACGGGCACGTCGGTCAGGCTGGCGGCTTTAATTCGCTCAGTGTCCTTGGCAATTGCACGCTGCAGTGGATTCAAGCGCGGCTGCGCTGCTCGTAGCAAGCGCTGGTCGGCTGAACGCAAAGCGGCAATTAACGGTTCAGCGCTGCCGGTTAACTGCGCCTGCTGCTGGGCCAGGCGAATGGCTGACTCAATGTCAACCACCAAATTTTCATCGCGCGAACGCGATAAGCTTTGCATCAGCTCTTCCAGCTGGGTGCGCTGCAGGCTGACTTCACTGATGCGGCTTTCTTGCAGCGCCAGCCGGGCAGTGAGCTCCGCGGCGCTGTCTTGCGCGGCCTTGGCCAGCGTGCGCGCTTCAATTGACCGGGCGCCAGCATCAAGGCTGCGCCTAGCCAACTCTTCTTGAATATTGCTCAGCTTTTGCCACAGCAAGCCACTGACCACCAATGCCGCAGCAGCAAGCAAGACAACCGCTATTGCCCATTTTTTAGAAACCAGCACTGCCGTTGGCGTCAGCGAAATTACCGCAGGCGCAAGGTAGGGCAGCTGGGACGCCTGATCGGCTGGCGAGTCTGGTTGATTGGCAGGGGGGTGGGCGCTCATGACAAGCTTGATTCTATCGAGCGCCACACCTGCACTATGTCTGCCAAAGCCGGGCGCGACGCTGCAACCGCGCCCCAACCCGCCGCTTGCACCGTTTGCACAATTCGCGGGTGAGTGGCAATGGCGCGGGCGCCCGACCAATCTGTGCTGGCCAGCGCGCCGTTGCGCACCAGGTTGGCCACCGCTTCAGAGCTGCTGAACAACCACACTGAACCATCGCCGCTGGCAACTTTAGCCAAATTTAGCTGCGCGGCGGTCAACTCAGGTGCCCGGCGCTCGTAAACATTCACGACATCGACTTGCGCGCCAGCTGCCTGCCACTTTTGGGTCAACCAATCGCGCGGCGGGACAGCTTCAGTCAGCGCACTCGTTGCGCTGGGCAATTCGTCGGTGTGGCCGCGCACGAGCAGCACCTGCGCGCCGCGCCAGCTGCGCGGGCCAATCACGGCCCACAACGCAGCGGAATCGAATTGACCAGCATCCGGCGGCGGGCAGTCAATGCTGTCGGGGGGCACGCCTGCATCGCGCAGCGCCAGCGCTGTGCCGGGGCCGGGGGCTAAAAAGCGCGTGCTGGCAGGCCACTGCAGCAAACTTTTTGCTATATTTTTAGGAGCTTCTCGCGCCTGATTTAATTGGGCCAAAGGCACTAAATGCTTGAAAAAATACTCTACAGCGTTGCCGCTAACGAACATGCAAGCTGCGTAACTTGCCAAGTTTTGCTGGGCGGTTTGTAAGGCCAGCACATCGGCAGCACCTGATGCAGCTGCAATTTCAATCAGCGGCAGCGCCAGCGCATTGACGCCGTGGCTCTGCAGCTGGCCGACCCAGATTGCCGCGTCATGCGCAGGGCGCGTGACAATCACCCGGCCGGTGGGGTCGCGGCCGGTAGTGGCCATCAAACGGTCTGATCAACGGCCGAATTAACTGCAGAGTCAACTGCCGCGTTGGCGGCCCACACTGCTCCGCCCGCGCGCAGTTGCGCAGCCACTGCCTCGCCCAGCGCCTCGGCCTCGGCAAAGGTGGTTACTTTGGCGGTTTTTTGCGCATGCACCAGCGGCGTAATGCGATTTGCTTCAATGCTCGATGGGTCGCCCCACGCGGCTTGCAACAACATGCCCCCATTACCGCCCTCACCGCCAGAGTTGGGCCCGCGAGTAAAAGCAGCCAGCGGCATCGAACAACTGCCGCCCATGGCGCGCGACACCGTGCGCTCGGCTGTTACGGCCAGCCAGGTGGGCATGTCAGCCAGCGTAGCCAAGCCTTCCAGCAAGTCAGTCCTGTCTGCGCACACTTCAATGCCCAGCGCGCCCTGCCCCGCTGCGGGCAGCATGTCAGTGGTGGCAAAGCTGGCCCGAATGCGCTCGGGCATTTCAAGCCGCTTCAAGCCTGCGGCCGCCAGCACAATCGCGTCGTATTGGCCTTCATCGAGCTTGCGCAAGCGAGTGTCGAGGTTGCCGCGCAGGGGTTCAATTTTCAAGTCTGGCCGCAGGCTTTTCAGCAGCACCAATCGGCGCAGGCTAGACGTGCCGACCACAGCACCCTGCGGCAGCTCGGCCAGGGACGTGTACTTGTTTGACACAAACGCATCGTGCGGGTCTTCGCGCGTCATCACGCAGGCCAAGGCAAAGCCTTCGGGCAAGTCCATGGGCACGTCTTTAAGCGAATGCACGGCAATGTCGGCCCGGCTTTCTTGCAAGGCAACTTCAAGCTCTTTCACAAACAGGCCCTTACCGCCCACTTTGCTGAGCGACCGGTCCAAAATCTGATCGCCCAAAGTCGTCATGCCCAGCAACTCAACTTGCCAGCCGAGTTGGGTTTCAAGCAGCGCCTTGACATGCTCGGCCTGCCACAGTGCCAGGCGGCTTTCACGCGTGGCTATCACAACCTTTTTTACGACCTTCTTTGGCGACGGGTTTGCGGCGCTATCCACAGATGAATTCATGTCAGACTTTTGTAACCTATTGGTAATCTTTGTAGAGCGGCAATGCTAGCATGGGCGACAACAAAAACTGAGGGCAAACGCCATGACCACTCCCCCTGCAACCGCCTCAGTTTCCAAAAATGCCAAAGCCAATGAGCGCCCGCTGGTCGAAGACATTCGCCTGCTGGGCCGCCTGCTGGGCGATGTGATTCGCGAACAAGAAGGCGTCGCCGCCTACGAATTGATTGAGCAAACCCGCTTGCTGTCGGTAGCTTTCCGGCGCGATGCCGACGTGGCATCAGACAGGGCGCTGAAAAAACTGCTCAAAGGCCTATCGGGCGACCAAACCGTAAGCGTGATTAGAGCCTTCACCTACTTCAGCCACCTGGCCAATTTGGCTGAAGACCGCCACCACATTCGCCGCCGCGCTATTCATGAGCGGGCTGGCGACACCCAGGAAGGCAGCATTGATGTAGCCCTGGCCCGCCTGCGTTGGGCGGGAATAGCTCCTAAAACTGTAGCTGCCATGCTGGCTAACAGCTTTGTGTCGCCGGTACTCACCGCACACCCGACAGAAGTGCAGCGCAAAAGCATACTGGACGCCGAGCGCGATATTGCGCAACTGCTGACAGCGCGTGATGCCATCAAAGCGCTGGCCCTTGCAGTGCATGCCGAAAGCCCAGCCGCAGCCGCCAAAGACGCCCTCACCCCACGCGAGCTGGCCGCCAACGAGGCGCAGCTTCGCGCACGCGTCATGCAGCTGTGGCAAACCCGTTTGCTGCGTTTTACAAAGCTGACGGTAGCTGACGAAATCGAAAACGCGCTCAGTTACTACGAAGCGACTTTTCTGCGCGAAATCCCCAAGCTGTACGCCAACCTTGAACGCGAACTCGGCGACCAAAAAATTCACAGCTTTCTGCGTATGGGCCAATGGATAGGCGGCGACCGCGACGGCAACCCCAATGTGTCAGCCGACACGCTCAACTACGCGCTAAGCCGCCAGGCAGAAGTTGCCCTGCGCTACTACTTGCT
>JANOWB010000097.1:0-11084 GCA_031417695.1 Polaromonas sp. | reverse complement strand
AAAGTTTTGCGCTACGCTGCACAAAAACCAGGCCAGCCACACCGATTCGCCCTTGCCGTCATGGCCAACGCGATTCATGCCGTCGTTCCAGTCGCCGGTTCCCATGAGCGGCAGGCCGTGTGTGCCGGTGGCCAGGCTGCGGTCAATGGCGCGAGCGCAATGCTCGTAGACCGATGCCTGCGTGCCCGAGATGTCCGGTGCGTAGTAGGCGTCTTCCGCACCCGGCGGTATGGCTGCGCCCTCAATAAACGCAACTTGTTCATCAAGAAGTGCGGTGTCGCCCGTTACATCAACATAGTGAGCGCAGGCAAACGGCAGCCACAACAAATCATCGCTGAAATGGGTACGCACGCCTTCACCACCTGGGGCGTGCCACCAGTGCTGCACATCGCCTTCAGCAAACTGGCGGGATGCGTTCAGCACAATTTGATCGCGCAAGCGTGCCGGTGCCACGACAGCAAAGGCCATGCTGTCTTGCAATTGGTCTCTGAACCCAAACGCGCCGCCCGCTTGGTAAAACCCAGCTTTTGACCAAAGCCGCGAGGTGAGTGTTTGGTACAGCAGCCAGCGGTTAACCAGTGCGTCAAACAGCGGATCAGGCGTGGTGACCTGAATGTGCCCAAGCAGTTCGCCCCAAAACGATCTGAGTTTTTTATACGCTTGGGGCACATCTTGCTTTAGCCAGGTGGTGGCTAGCCGTTCTGCTTGCGGCGCGTCAACAGCGTGGCCGATGATGAATGTGAAGCCGAACACCTCGCCTGGCGCCAGCGTAAAACTGCTGGCCAGCGCGCCGCACGGGTCAAGCCCGCCGCCGCTGCGCTGGCCGAGCGTGGTTGGCCAAGTAAGCTGGCCCGACGCGTCAAAAAATTCGCTGCGGTCGCAAGTCCATTGAACGACGCCGGGCAAGCCGGCCAGCGCTAAAAACGCGGTACTGCCGCCAAAGCCGGCGCGGGTTTGGCGCTGCTCGGCCATGACCGCGCTTAAATGGGGCGGGTTCCAGGTCAGCACTGTGCGGCGCTCTGTGGCGTTAGCGCTCATTTGCCATTCGGCCATTGCCAGCGCTCGTAAGGCGCGCGGCTTGCTGCCGTTGTTGCGCATTTGCACGTGCACCAGTTTGACCGGTGCATCGCAGGCCGCGAAAAAAGTGGTGGAAGTGTCGAGCTGATCGTGCGCAGATTCAAAAACACTGTAGCCTTGGCCGTGGCGCACGCGGTGGGTTGGCGCTGCCTGATTCCCATTTGCCCCTGGCCTTGCTGGGCTGCGGTGGTTACCGGGCGTTAATCGTAAAAACTGCGACGTTTCAATGTCTTGCAGCTGGTAGTGTTCATGCCCCGGGTCTTCTACGGGATCATTGCTCCACGGTGTGACTTGGTGAAGTCTGCTGTTGGTGGCCCACGTGTAGCCGCTGCCAGTCTCGGACACCTGAAAACCGAACGTTGCGTTGGCGATCACATTGACCCACGGGCGGGGCGGCCGCTGGGTCGGGCTGATTTCAAACTGAAATTCGCCATTGGTGCTGTCAACGCTACCCGCAGGCTTTTTAATGAAATGAGGCGCCGGTAGTGCTGGGCGTGCGGGCTGCTCAACTGCGGCTGGCTTGGCCGATAGTGACCACACTGTTTTTAGCGCGGCAATTTGCGATTCAATGGGTCTGCCGTCGGCAATAAAAACCACTCGCGCCATGCTGGTCAGCGCCGCTTTTTCTTGCGGCGACACCTCATGCTCGCGCAGCAAGTAAAAACCCGCTGCATTAGAGGCCGGAAAGCTGTGCTGCACTTTTTGCATCAAGCGGTCACGCTGGGCCACAATTTCATGCTGCAGCGGCGACAAATACGAGTTGTCTTCACTGTTGAGCACCACCACATCAGTGGCCAGTGCGCCAAAGCTCCACCACGGCTGTGCCCGCAGCAGCGACTGGATCAACCCCATGCCTTCTGCGGAATGAATGCGCACCAACAAAATCGGTTTGTCCCCCGAAATGCCTAGCCGCCACAGCTGCCGCTGGTCAATCAGCGCGGTGGCCGCGCCGGGCATGGGGCTGCTGTACATCAGCGCTGTGGTCAGGTCTTGCAAAGCGGCGTTTTCATCAGCGTCAATGCCAAGGTCGCGCAGCCGTACTTGCGCCAGCGTGGCGGCCATGCGAGCGGCGCGCTCCAGGTGCATGGGCTGCAGGTATTTATCAATTCGCCCCGCCAGCTCTGTTGCATCAGCCGCAGCGGTAGTGGCAAAGCTGAGCCGAGCCACGCCACCAGCAGGTATGCGCACCTTGACGCGCAAACATGCCACGGGGTCCAGTCCATTGACCGGCGTTTTATCAGCGTGTTGTGCGTGGCCTTGCGCCAAAGCGGGTTGCGCGCGGCTGCGGTTACGCCCTAAAAATTCGCGGCGGTCCGTGATGCAGTCGAGCGAGACGATGTCCGCATCGGCTTCGGCTAAAAAATGCGCAGCAGACAGCGCGGCATCGCCCTGCAGCCGCGGGCGGCGGCTCATGAGCAAGGCCCGCCACGGCGCATGCCAGGTGGTGTTGATGAACAGATTAGAAAACGCGGGGTGGGCCTCGTCTGCCTTGGCATCGGCCAAGACCACTTCAAAGCTTGATATCACGTCGTACGTGACTGCGACGTCTTGCCGGTTGGTAATCACCACGGTGCGCAGCTCGGTGTCGTCTTCGGGGCTGACAAGTACGGTCGTGACCGCGTGCATCTGCTTTGACGTCGCATCAAACTGCACGCGGTCGGCCATAAAGCAGCAGCTGTAGCGCCACTGCGGGTGCGGAGCGGGGTGCGCCGTAACCGAATAAGCGGGTGAGTCATTGCCCGCGCTGAGATAGATAAAACTTCCGTACTCGTCGCGCAGCAAATCGTCCCGCCAGCGGCTGATGTTGTGCCAAGCGTGCTGGTACCGCCAGCGGCTAACGCCCGCGCCGTTGGGCCGCAGCGCCACGCTGTAGTGGCCGTTAGACAGCAAGTGAGTAGGTTGCCACTTGTATGTTTGCGGATTCACCGTGCGCGACTGAAAAGCGCTGTTGGGCGTGCCTTCATCAAATGCTGGCGCGCTGCGGGGATTGGCGCTGCTGATAATTTGCCGGGGGCAGCGCTCTTGCAGCAAGGTGTAGTAGGCCGCTACCAGCGGCGTTTGCGAAAACCAGCGCTGCGGCGCTTGATTGCACAGTACATTGCACAGCGCTACCAGGGCCATGCCCTGATGGTGGGCCATGTAGTTTTTAACGACGCTGAAGTTTTCGGTGTGCGGCTGGTGTGCGGCGGTAAAGTCAACCGCATCCATGAAACCGAATTCACCCCGCGTGTTCAGCAGCTCCAAGCGCCGCAGGTTGGCAATAGCTGGTTTGGGCAGCAGCATGGTTGCCATCAGGCTGGCGTACGGTGCCACCACTTTGTCGCTGGCGGGTGTGCGCCGAAGCGCCAGGCGCGGCACGCCAAAAGGTGAATACTGGTAGGCCAGTGAATGGTCTTGTGCGAAGTAGGCTGATTCAGACACACCCCAAGGCAGGGCTTGTGCAGTACCAAACAATTGCTGCTCCATGACACCTGCAAGGCTGGACGAATGCAACAGCCCTTGCTCGGGTTCTTGCATCACCAGGGACGGCATCAAGTATTCAAACATGGAGCCTGACCATGACTTGAGCCCGGGCGTGACCCCGCTTGATAAAAATGCGCGGCCAAGCGCCATCCAGTGGCGGCGGGGCACGTCGCCTTTGGCAATGGCAACAAAGCTGGCCAGCCGCGACTCAGATGCCAGCAGATCGTAGTAGCTGGCGTCCAGCGTGTGGTCTTGTACGCGCAAGCCGATATGAAACAAGTGCCGCTTGGAGTTGTAAAGGCTGCTGAAGTTCATGGCCATGCACAGCTGCATACACTTCGCGGCAATGCTGCCTAACTGCTGCTTTTCAATGGCCGTAGTGTCTGCTTTGGCCGCCAGGCTGATGCATGCACCGCTGGTGGCCAGCAAGTGCCCAGCGAAGTTGCCACTGTCGACCGTGGACACATAAGCGGGCTGCAACACGTCGAGCGTTTCGGTTTGGTACCAGTTGAACAAATGCCCATCGTGCTTGGGTAGCTTGTCTATCGTGGCCAAGGTGGCCTGCAGGCGGCTGATTGTCTGTTCCGTGTTGATCCAGCCGAACTCGCGCGCGCAAGTCACGCTCAGCAAGTACAGCCCGATATTGGTGGGCGAGGTGCGGTGCGCTAGCGTCGGCTCAGTATCAATTTGCAGATTGTCGGGCGGCAAATGGTTATCAAGCGGGGTGATGCAATGTTCAAAAAAGTGCCAGGTGTCACGCGCAATGCCCATCAGGTAAGCGCGCTCGCCATCGTCAAGCCGCTGGGCTTGGGGTTGGCGCGCGGGCAGGCTGGCCCACCAAGCAAAAGCTGGGCTGAATGCCCACAGCGCAAACAGCGCAGCGCCGGCCGCTGGCTGCGGGCTGTACAGCAGCGCTAGCACGCCCAAGGCAATGGATGCCGTTGCCGTCAGAGCATGTTTGCGCACAAAAGCACCCAGCGTGTATTTGGCGGCGGCTTGGGCTTGGGCGGCGGTGGTCCACTGCAGCAAATGCTTGCGGCTGATGCCCATGCGCCACAGGGCCCTTGCAATGGCGTCAAGCTGCAACCCCGCTTTATGAAATAGCTGCGTAAATTGCCACGCCGCCGCCCCAAACGAGCGCCACAGCGCAGCCATGCCGACATGAAAGAAATGCCGCAGCACAATGCCGCGACGGGTGGGCACCAAAGACGCCAACGCGCCTAGCAGTGGCCCCGCCAAAAAGGCGGCCAGCACCATGGCAACGGCTCGTCCCAAAGGCATGGCGCCAGTGAAAATCACCCACACCAGCAGAGCCAACGAGGCAGGTACCACCAGCGAGCGGCGCAGGTTGTCCAGCATCTTCCACAAGCCCAAGCTGTCTATGCCGTAGTGTGTGCTGCGCACCATCAGCGGCAGTAATTGCCAGTCGCCTCGCGCCCAACGGTGGTGGCGCGAATCGTCAACGCCTGCATGGTGCGGATGGTCTTCGACCAGCACCACGTCGCTGACATACGCGCAGCGGCTGATGCTGCCTTCCAGCAAATCATGGCTGAGAACTGATTCGTCGGCCAAGCGACCATCCAGCACGGCGTGCAGCGCCTTGACATTCAGCAGCCCTTTGCCCGTAAATGAGCCCACGCCAAACAAGTCTTGGTACAAGTCCGATGTGCCGTTGCTGTAGGGGTCAATGCCGCACTGGCCCGCAAACAGTGCGTGAAAAGGCGAGCGCTCTTCAGGCTGCGGAAGCGGCGTGACCACCCGCGGCTGCAAAATGCCGTAGCCACCTGTCACGCGCCGGGTGTTAGCGTCTATATGCGGTGTGTTCAGCGGATGCGCGGCAATTGATACCAACTCGCGCAGAGCGGTGGGCGGCAGGCCTGTGTCGCTGTCGAGGCTCACGACGTATTGAATGCCGCTGGCAAGGCGCATGCCGTCGGCAAAGTAAAACGGAATCTGCTCGTTCTGCTCATGCTTGGCCGGCGCTTCGCCTGCAGGCAATGCATTTTTTTCGCTCGTGGCAATCTGCCGCACCAGCGCCTCAAGCTTGCCGCGTTTGCGCTCCCAGCCTATCCACTTGCCTTCAGTGCCGCACCATTGGCGGCCCCTGTGAATCACTAAAAAGCGCGGCTCGTCGGCCTTGCCCGAGGGGTAGGCGGTGTTGAGCAACTCTACCTGCACGATTGCTTCATCAAGCAGTGCGCTGTCAGTCGGCATGCTGGCTTGGTCGGCATCGGCCCAGTCAGTCAACAGGGCGAACTGCGCGTTTTGCTCCAAGCTGGCCAGCCAATGCAAACGCAGTCGCGCGGCCAGTTCGCGTATGGACGCGTTTGAGTTCAGCATGCACGGCATGACGACCAGCACGCGGTGCTGCACCGGTATGCCATTTGCAAAGTCCATTCGGGGCATGGGCATGACGCGGGTCGACTCTGCAATCAAACGGTGAATCACCGCCGCCACAGCTTCAGACGCGGGCCAAGCCATCAAGGCGATGGCCACCCACTGCGCCCAGTGCCAATCAGCCAAGTCGTGTAGCGGCCTGCTGGTCAATGCCAGCAGTGCGATAGTGCCCAGCAGAAGCGTCAGCAAATAAAGACGCAATCGCCACGCAAGGCTCAAGCCTAGCTTGATACTTTTGCTTTTTGCGAGGTTGTTGGGCGTTAAGCCCTGCAGCAGTGCACCAAGCCCCGGCCCAATGAGGTGGTACGCCGCTGTGTTTTCACCGTTTTCAGCTGCCCGCGTCGTGCTGCGCTGTGCGCTGCTGACTACTGCGTTGGCCACAGCGAGCTCGGTTTGCCCGGTGTCGCGGGCAACTTTTTCCATTGCCTGCGTAATTTGCTGGCGCGTGCCTTCGCTGTCGAGGGCAAAGCTTGGCAATTGCCGCAACACCTGCAGGGCGCTGCTAACCGGCTCAATCAACTCGCTCCAGTCGACCTGGCCTATCAAGCGCAAGCTGTTGATGATGTTGCTGATGGTGAGATTGGTCGACACTTGCGCCGACTGACTGCCAGCAATCAGCGCCAGGCCATTGACGCAATGCAGATTGATCCAGTACACCAGCATCGCGTTGGCATCGCTGGGCTGGTCGGGTATGCGCTGCCACAGCTGGGTTAGAAACCCGCGCTCCAGGCCTCTGGCGCGCATGCCTGCCAGCAGCTCGTTTAAATCGTTTTCAGACAGCGATCCTTGCGCGTCCCACACGGCATGAGCTGTTTCGCGCGCTGCTTTGCCTTCTGCAATGTGGTCGGCTACTCGGCGCAAATTTTCAAGCAGCACCACCCGCAGCGTGGTCGGCAACGCCCACAGTTCGCCCAAGCTAAGCTGGTTAACCTCTTGGTAGGCGTGTAAGAAGGCGGTAAAAAGGGCGGGGTCCAGCACACTGTCGGTGTGTGCCACATAGCCCCACGCGATGCCGTAAACGCGGGGCAAGCCTTCAAGTGGTTTATCGGCAAGCTTGGGCAGGTCAGCGTAATAACGGCGCGGCACGCCTTCATGAATTTGCTGAAGCTGCGCTTCGACCAGATGAAAATTATCGAGCAACCATTCAGCCGCTGGCGTAACGTACTGGCCGCTTTGCGAAATGGTGGCAATGTAGTCGTAGGCCTGCCGCAGCGCTGCAATGTTGTCTTTTACCCGAGGGAAAAACGAAAGGCTTTCGCCCCAGCTCTTGCTGGTACGCACAGCTTGAGCCTGCGCCAGGCTGCGGCCGTGCTCTTCAAAGCGTTGCGTGCCAAACAGCTCGGCACGAATCAACGGCTCTGGCCCGCTTGAACTGCTTGTAAGTATTTCTCTGGCGTAGGCGCTTAAGGTTTCCAGCCGGTCAAGAACAGCGGTTTTCACATTCTCAAACGATGCCAATTAATGCCAGCGCCACCACTGCCACCACAGCCGCCGTCACCATGCGGGTAAAGACAACCGAATGCGCCAGTTCAAGCGCAGCATGCAAACCAAAAAACCGGCTTTTCTTGCTGGCGCAGTGGCTCATGTGCGATGCCAGCGCAGCGGTGTCGGTAGACACAAAATCGGCAGTTGGTTTTGCAAATCTCGTCGGGGTGGTCAGTGTCGTCAGCGTGGTCATGGTCTGCTCCAAATGCATCAAGGGCGGCAATTTCACGGCGGGCTGTTTTGTGTACAGATACCGCACGTTTCGGCCTTGAAATGATCGTAAGCAAATACCCTTGGCTTGCCCATCAGACGCTGCTGCATTTGGTGTAGGACTGGGGCTTGGGGTGCCCAAAACAGGTGTCTGCGCGTAGCCTAAATCGCTATATTTTCAGTAGCTGTTCGCGCCCGAATTGATTGCTTTCACATCACTTTTGGTGCCCAAAAAACAGGCTGGATGCAGCTTTGAAACATATCTTCACGCAGGTGTCGCGCCAATTTGGGCTGGAAGGCCGTTTTTAGGTGTTTTTTAGGGGTGTTTATTAGCTATAGACCAATAAATACGGGCGCGAGCAGCTATTGAATAAATAGCGAATTAGGCATTGCCTATTCTGAGTACAGCCCAAGAGCTTTCAAACACTATTTTCGCGACTTCAACTTCGCCTTCGCGGCGTCGTACTTTTGCCAGTATCCGAACTCTTCTTGATGGACTTCAATGTCTACCTCTTGAAGACGCATCTCCAGCTCGCTGACTCTTGGTAGCCAGCTTTTCTGGACATCAGCGACAGCTTGGTTGTAAATACTGGGGCCAATTTCCTCGACGAAAAATGACAGCAACCCGCCAGCGGTGATGTTGCCAATTCGCTGCTCAAGGTTGTCTGCGAAGTAGCGCTCGATTGACGCGATGGCGTCCGCTTTTGCCTGCTTGGGTAACTCGATCATGACTGACTCCTTGAGTGAGTGTGTTCCATCGAAAACTACACAAGCGCTTGATGATGCGCCAGCGCTTTGCTCCAGTGCAGCACCTCAACACTTTGGCGAAGGCCGTGCAGGTAAAAAGGATCGGTGGACATGAGTTGCATGACGCACTCTTTTGACTCCGCTTGAACAATCCACAAACCACCTTTTGGGATGTCGTTCGGCTCGACCCGAAGCGAACCAGCAACCAGCACGGCTTCTTTATTGTGTTCAATCCAGTCGATATGCGCCTTCAGGTGCAAGGCCCGTAGCGTGCCATGGTCAGGTTTGTCCGTGAATAAAACAGCAAATAACATGATGGGCCCCTGGCAGGTTGGAGTCTGAAATCGTGCTTGGGGCTTGTAAAACCGCTAATTTGAATGTTTTTAAAGGCTTTAGCCCAATAAATACGGGCGCTAGAAGCTATTATTTGAATAGCAATTGCTTCACCCCGTATTGCGCAGCCCAGCCGCAATCCCGTTGATCGAAATATGAATGCCGCGCTGCACGCGCTCGTCTGCTTGTCCAGCCCGGTAGCGGCGCACCAGCTCTACTTGCAAGTGGTGCAACGGGTCTATGTACGGAAAGCGGTGGCGGATGGAGCGTTGCAGCGACGCGTTGTCTGCCAGCAAGTGCTTTGCACCCGTGATCAATGCCAAGGCGCCCACTGTGCGGTGCCATTCGGCCTCAATGGCGCTGAAAATCTTTTTGCGCAGTTTGACATTCACCACCAGTTCCGAATAGCGTGACGCCAGTGCCAAGTCGCTCTTGGCTAGCACCATGTCCATGTTGCTGAGCAGCGTTCTGAAAAACGGCCATTCTTTGACCATTTTTTGTAGGAGTTGAGTTGCTTCTTTTCGTTTGGCAGGCGTGCCGGCCTCTAGCAGCATGCTCTCGACCGCCGAGCCAAAGCCGTACCAACCGGGCAACGTTAAGCGGCATTGACCCCAGCTGAAGCCCCAGGGAATGGCGCGCAAATCTTCAATTTTTTGGCTAGGTTTGCGAGATGAGGGGCGTGAACCAATGTTAAGTTCAGCAATTTCGCGGATTGGCGTGGCGCTGAAAAAGTACTCGGTAAAGCCAGGCGTTTCGTATACCAGCGAGCGGTAAGCGGCCATGCTGCTCGTTGAAAGCGTGTCAGCTGCTTTTAGAAACGCGGCCGTGGCTGATTTGGTTGGCTGCAGCAGCGTGGCTTCGAGCGTGGCGGCCACCAAAGTTTCAAGGTTGCGGCGGCCGATTTCGGGGTTGGCGTATTTCGAGCCGATGACTTCGCCTTGTTCGGTCAGGCGGATTTGACCGCGCACGGTGCCGGGTGGCTGCGCCAAAATGGCTTGGTAGCTCGGGCCACCGCCACGGCCGACTGTGCCGCCGCGGCCATGGAACATGCGCAAGGTAATGCCATGCGATGCTGCCAATTCGTCAAACAATTCCACCAGCGCAATCTCAGCGCGATAAAGCTCCCAGTTGCTGGTAAAAATACCGCCGTCTTTGTTACTGTCTGAGTAACCCAGCATGATGTCTTGCTCAGCCCCGCTGCGTTTAACCAGCTGCGCAATGCCGCTCAAGGCATAGAACTCGCGCATGATGGGGGCGGCGTTACGCAGGTCTTCAATGGTTTCAAACAGCGGCACAACGATAAGGTCGCACGTCGCGAGGGCCGCCGCGCCGGGCCGCCCCAAGCCAGGCCGCTCCCCCTCGGGGTGCAGCGAGGACACGTCAGTGCCTAGCGTGGGGGTCAACCAGCCTTTCATCAGGCCAACTTCTTTTTGCAGCAGCAGCACCTCTAACAGGTCACTGACCGTTTCAGTGTGGCTGATGATGTAGTGGCGAATCGCCTCTTTGCCAAAGCGCGTGCGCGCTGTGCGTGCCGCTTCAAAAATAGCCAGCTCGCCTTGCGTGTGGGCGGAGTACTTGGCGCCCATGACACGCAGCGGCCTGGCGTCGTTTAATAAACGCAGCAGAATCTCGCGCTTGGCGGCTTCACTCAAGCCTGCGTAGCTGGGCTCAATGCGTGCGGTGGCCAGCAGCTCGGCCACAACGTCTTCGTGTTTGTCAGAACTCTGGCGCAAGTCGACGGTGGCTAAGTGAAAGCCAAATACATCAACCGCGCGAATCAGTGGGTGCAAGCGCTGGGCGACCAAGGCTTCGCCGTGATTTGCCTTTAACGATGCAGCGATGGTGCGCAAGTCGGCTAAAAAATCTTCAGACTTGGCGTAGGCGTTTTGCGGGGCTACGGCGTGGCGTGCCGCGTCGCCGCCGGTCAAGTTTTTTAGCGTAGCGGCCAGGCGCGCATACACGCCAGTCAAGGCGCGTCGATAGGGCTCGTCCTGGCGGTGTTCATTGGTATCGGGTGAGCGTTCGGCCAGCGCGCGCATCTCGGGCGAGCAGACGACCAGCATGGCCGACACCGACAACTCGCCGCCCAGGTAGTGCACCTCGGTCAGGTAGTGCCGCAGCGCCACCTCGGACTGCCGCTTGAGCGCATAGGACAGCGTCTGCGCGCTGACATTCGGATTGCCGTCGCGGTCGCCGCCAATCCACTGGCCCATGCGCAGGAAGCTGGCGATCGGACCGCTGTCGAGTTCACGTTCCAGGTTGGCATAGACCTTGGGGATCTCGCGCAGGAAGGTGGCCTCGTAATAACTCAGGGCATTCTCGACCTCGTCGGCCACGGTGAGTTTGGTGAAGCGCAGCAGGCGCGTCTGCCA
>JANOWB010000096.1:0-9373 GCA_031417695.1 Polaromonas sp. | reverse complement strand
CCAGCCGCGACAACACCGCGCCCAGCAGCAGCGCGGTCAACACCACCCACGGAAACGGAACGTTCAAAGCCCACACCGCTACAAAACTAGTAGCTGCTAGCGCCCACGGAACGGGCGCCAACATAGGGTTGCCCAGTGATTTACTGGCAATGCGGTGCAGCGCGTGGAGCACAATCGCCGCCACTGCCGGTTTAATGCCGTAAAAAATCCCGGCCACCACGGGTTGCTGGCCGAACGCCATGTACACCCAGCTCAGCACAATCAGCAGCGCCAGCGAAGGCAGCACAAACAGCACACCCGCCACCACACCGCCCTTGGTACGGTGCATTAACCAACCCAGATAGGTGGCCAGTTGCTGCGCTTCAGGCCCAGGCAACAGCATGCAAAAGTTCAGCGCATGCAAAAACCGTTTTTCAGAAATCCATCGGCGGCGCTCTACCAGCTCGCGGTGCATGATGGCAATTTGCCCAGCAGGCCCGCCAAAGCTGATAAAGCCCAGCTGCAGCCAAAAGCGCAGCGCCTCGCTAAAGGGCACTGGGGCTGGGCGGCTCGAATCGGACGTGGTCATGAGGTTGTTCGTGGGGTGCTGGCCGCGCTGCTTTGCGGAGCGCTGCTTTGCTGAGCCCAGTTATGCGGCTCGTTTTTCGTTCCGCTGCACCACGCGTAAAGCGCGTCATAAAACGGCATCGCTGCTTCCAGCATGGCGTGGTCATCAGCATGCAGTTGCGACAAGCCTAGTGAAAAAGCCAACAAGCCCGCTGACTGGGGTGCCAGACTCAAGCAGTCGGTGTCTGCACCGCGCACAATGCGCGCCAGCTGCTCAAGACCCGGTGTGCTTAATTCAAACCCAGCCAACAAAGCGTCAAAACTGCACAACTCGCCGACGTGCGATACCGGCGCGCCCGGTATGTCGAAAGCCACCGCATTCAGGCGCGTAGCCTCGCTAAACACCCGTTCAGTTGGCACATAAAAGAACTCAGCTTGCGGGTCAATAAAGCGGCGAATCAGCCAGGGGCAAGCAATTCGGTCGATTTTGGGGCGGGCTCGGGTGACCCAACGCGAGGCTTGCGCGTTCGGCACGCCCCAGTCGGCTCGCTTGGCCATGGTCAAGGGTGCGGCCAAGCGCCATCGCATAATGTCTTGCGTGCTGTCAACGCCCTCTTCACCGCCCTCAAAGCCGCCCTCCAAAGCCCGCGCATTCAAGCCCGCCGTACGCAGCGCCGCCGCGGCAGTAACACCCACATGGTGACCATAAGTACAGTAGGCGACGACTTCCTGATTTGGGTTTGTGGCAAATAAAGCTGTAGCAGAAGTGGGGATCTGACCAGCAGAACATCGCTGCGCGCCTACCAGCATGCGCGGGCTGGCGTCAAAGCGCGCTTGCGGCCGCACATCCAGCAGCAAAGGCGCATCGGCATGGCCCAAGCGGCTGCCAAGCTCTTGCGGCGAAATGAAAAAAGAAGGAGCGGAAACGGAAACGGATAGGGAAAGGGAAGAGTTGATACGGGTGTCCACAAAGTACTCCAAACGAGTTGCCAGCGCTTGGACGGGACACCGTCTATCTATAAAGACTCGGGAGGCTGTGTTCCCGATGACTGAATGTTAGCACCGATAAAAGTCACTGGCGCTGAAACTTGAACACCGCCCTACTGGCCAGCGCGTTCGGCCAAAAGCGTACTTCACGGCCGTCTTGCAGGCCAAACTGGTCGATGATTTGCAGCTGGTTTTTAACTGCCAGTGCCTCAAAATCTTGCAGCGTGCCCACCCGAATATTGGGCGTGTCGTACCACTGGTAGGGCAGCACTTTGGTCACGGGCATGCGGCCACGCAACACGGCAAGGCGATTGGGCCAATGCCCGAAATTAGGGAAAGCAACAATGCCAATTCGTCCGACTCGCGCTGTTTCAACCAGCATGACTTCTGCGTTACGCAGGTGTTGCAGCGTGTCGATTTGCAGCACCACATCAAACGAGGCATCGCCGAAAACCGCCAGGCCTTCGTCGAGGTTGAGCTGAATCACGTTCACGCCGCGCGCCACGCAAGCTTGTACATTGGCATCGTTGATTTCAACGCCATAGCCGGAGCAGCCGCGCTCTTTAATCAAATACGCCAACAGCTCGCCGGTGCCGCAACCCAGATCAAGCACCCGTGAGCCGTGCGGTACGAGGCTCGCAATAGACAGCAGATCGGATGATGGCGATTCGGTCATGCGGCCACTTTGCTCTGAAAATAAGAGCGCACCACGCCCATGTAACGGGTGTCATCTAATAAAAAAGCATCATGCCCGTGGGGTGCGTCGATCTCGGCGTAACTTACGTCGATCTGGTTGTCTAGCAGGGCCTTAACCAGTTCGCGGCTGCGCGCGGGCGCAAAACGCCAGTCGGTGGTGAAGCTGACGAGCAGGAACTTGGCCGTTGCTTTGCTGAGCGCTGCACTCAAGTCGCCACCAAAGTTGGATGCAGGGTCAAAGTAGTCGAGCGCGCGGGTGATCAACAAATAGGTGTTCGCGTCAAAGTACTCGCTGAATTTATCGCCTTGATAACGCAGGTAACTTTCGATCTGAAACTCGACGTCTTGCGTTGAAAACTTATAGCCACTGACGTTGGCTTTAGAGATTTCTTTTAACTGTCGGCCGAACTTTTCATTCATCACGTCATCGCTGAGGTACGTGATATGTCCAATCATTCGCGCAATGCGCAAGCCGCGCTTGGGCAGCGTGCCGTGCGCGGCGTAATGCCCGCCGTGAAAGTCAGGGTCGGTGACGATCGCACGGCGCGCCACTTCGTTGAACGCGATGTTTTCTGCCGTTAAGTTAGGCGCGCTGGCCACTATGACGGCGTGCTTCACGCGGCTCGGGTACTGCAGCGTCCAGCTCAAGGCCTGCATGCCGCCCAAGCTGCCGCCCATAACGGCGGCCAAGGTTTGTATGCCCAGCGCGTCCATCAAACGTGCTTGCGCGTGTACCCAGTCTTCAACAGTAACCACCGGGAAATCAGCGCCGTAGACGTGGCCTGTATCTGGGTTAATTTGCATCGGCCCGGTAGAGCCGAAGCACGAGCCCAGATTGTTCACGCCAATGACAAAAACCTGATTGGTGTCCACTGATTTGCCGGGGCCAATCATGGTGTGCCACCAGCCTTCAGATTTTGGCTGGCCTTCGTAAACACCCGCAACATGATGCGAGGCATTGAGCGCGTGGCAAATCAGCACTGCGTTGGACTTGTCGGCATTCAGCGTGCCGTAGGTTTCATAGCTCAAGTCGTAGGCACGAAGCGATGCGCCGCTTTGTAGCGGCAAGGCTTTTTCAAAGTGCATCGACTGTGGTGTGGCTATCAACATCTTTGGTTAACTGAAAATAAAAAACCCGGCGTCGCTAAAGGCGAGGCCGGGCTGGCAGGCGTCTTTAGCTGAACTTATTAAGCGCCCGCAAGCTGTAGCAAATCGGCGCGTGATCAGTATATCAATCCACAAGTAGCAAGGCAACGACGCTTGGGCTGAACACCCATCTGCTGCGTTCACCGCCCAAGTCGCCGTCGAGACGCCTTGTTGCGTTTTGTCGGTTTGCGTGCACACAAGCGGAGTATCCTGAAGACTCGCCCAACCAAAGACCTAATTCATGACAACCCCCACTTTGAAAAACACCGTCACAGCCGAAGAGTGGCAACTGCGCTGCAACCTGGCCGCTTGCTACCGTCTTGTGGCGCTGTACGGCTGGAGCGATTTGGTTTTTACGCATATCAGCGCCAAGCTGCCCGCGTCAGTCAGTGGCGACGCGCACCACTTTCTTATCAACCCCTATGGTTTGATGTTTGATGAAATCACGGCGTCCAGCCTGGTCAAAGTTGACGACAAGTGCAACAAAATCATCGACTCGCCGTACCCGGTTAACCCGGCCGGTTTTGTGATTCACAGCGCCGTGCATGAGGCGCGGCCTGATGCGGGTTGCGTGCTGCACACCCACACGCGAGCGGGTGTGGCCGTTAGCGCGCAGGCGGGTGGCGTGCTGCCGATTAGCCAGCAATCAACCTTTGTGTTGGGCTCGCTGGCGTACCACGCGTATGAAGGCGTGGCCTTTAAAGACGATGAAAAGCCGCGCCTGCAAGCCGACTTGGGCACCGCCAACTTTTTGGTGTTGCGCAATCATGGTCTGCTGGTGGTGGGGCCAACGATTGCTGATGCATTTCTGTCGATGTACACGTTTGAGAACACCTGCCGCATTCAAATCGACGCGCAAGCTGGCGGGGGCGAGCTGACGCCGGTTAACCCACTGATCGTTAAAGGTGTGGCTGAAGCGCTGCGGGTGCAAACCGGTGGGCTGGGCGGCGCGTTTGTGTGGCCTTCGCTGATTCGCAAACTCGACAAGCTGGGTGCGGACTACGCCACTTGAATGCGGCAAACGAACCTGTTCACTATTAAAGTCATAGCTGCTCGCGCCCGTATTAATTGGGCTACAGCACTAAAACATGCTTAAAAATGCCTTAAAAAGCCTCTTTTTTTAGCGTTTCATCCACTTATCAACTGACCACGGGCCCACACCGTAAATCGCCAACGCGGCCAGCAGCGTTCCCCACAAAATATGTTGCTGCAACGCAGCCGGCGCGATTTCGGCAAGCGCAATAACGGCAACCGCATTGACGACAAACAGCCCCAGCGCCGAAAACCTGCCAGCCAGGCCCAGCACCAGCAACACCGGCAGCACCAACTCCCCCGCCGTGCCCAGCGCCGCAGAAACGGTAGGCGACAAAAACGGTACTTTGTATTCATCCGTGAACAGCGCCACGGTGGTGCCCCAGTCGCGCAGCTTGGTCAAGCCCGACAAGAAAAACACTTGCGCAACATACAGTCGTGCCAGCAAGGCGGCCAGTGGCTGAAGCGCGTCGAGCAGCCGGTTAAGCGGGCTCCAGGCGCTGCGTATTTTGCTGATGAAGGTAGTGGGCGTTGATGTCATGGGAGTCCTCTTTGTTGTTTATTCAGATAATCGGTAGGCGCAAAAAACCAGCCCGGTTTGCACGGCTTCGCCGAGCCATTGGTTGAAGTCAAACGCTGGGTCTTGCGCCAGTGCCAAACTGAGCGCAGCGTCTAGCGAAAGGCGCTGCAGCAGGCCGTTGACCAACGCATGTTCAGCCGCGCTGCTGGTACGCACGCGCGGCTTGAAGCCTTGTCGCCACACCAACGCATGTTCTCCGACCCCACTGCGAAGCAACTCGGCTGCTGAGCCGAGCGTAGTCGCGCCGCCGGAATGTGCGTTGACGATGCTGGCTACCGGATACCTGCTGGCGAGCGTGTACGCACCGGGACTTATCGCCAGGCCTACTGGTTCAGAAGAATCGTCAGACAGCAGCGAAAAAGACGCAGCATCAAGCACTGCATCAGGGGCACCACCGGCGCAGTGCAGCGCCCATTCAAGTCGTGCAACATCGCCTAAATAAGGTTCGCTGACCAGTTGGGGTGCAGCATCTACAAACGCTGCCAGCAACTCGCCCCATTGGCCAATATCGCCTCGCAGCGGGGGGTGCTGCCGCCAAAAATGGCGCGCCAACGGATCAAAACTCTCATTGCCAATCAGCTGCGCCAGCACAGGAAAGGTACTGCTTAGCGTGCGCTCGGCCAACACCGCCGCGTTGGCTTGGTACACACCCATGCCGCGCTCGGCCCGCGCGGCCGCGCCGTTTTGCAGCACCGCTTGCAACGCAGCCAGCGGCTGTCTACCAAGCAAGGCGGCCAGCATTAATGTTTGCTGCTCGGCCGGACTTACGCTGCTCATGGCGCTATGGCCGCTTTAGCCAACGCAACCTCGCTGAGCAACACACTTAGCGTCGGAATGTCGGTGTCCCACTCAATCAGCGCGGGCACGTTGCCAAATCGACTTTGCGCATGCTTGTAAATTTGCCACACAGCATCGCACACGCGGCTGCCGTGGTCGTCAATCACCATTTCAGGCGTTTGAATGTGGCCGGCCAGGTGCAGCTCACCCACGGCGGTCGGGTTGATCTGATCAAGCCAGGCAACACAAGCGGCCAGCGGATCGGTACCTGGCCACACGTTTTCGCGCGCCAGCAAATCATTAAGGGCATTGACGTAAATGTTGTTCACATCAACCAGCAGGCCACACCCGGTGCGCTTGCTGAGCTGGTTTAAAAAATCGGGCTCGCTCATGTCGCTGTTGTTAAAGCTGACATACGCCGACAGGTTTTCAACCAGCAGCGGGCGCTTCAATCGGTCTTGCACTTGCTGCACGTTGGCGCACAAAATAGCCAAGGTAGCAGCGTTAAAAGCCAGCGGCAATAAGTCTGCAGCGTGCAGCGTTTGCCCGGCCACTTGGGCGCGCGCAAAGCAGGCGTGGTCAGACACGCGAACCGGCTCAATTTGCTCGACCAGCCGCGCAAGCTGATCTAAATGCCAGGCATCAATACCGGCCGCCGAGCCCAAGCCCAAACCCACGCCATGCAAACTGATTGGGTAACTGGCGCGCCCCTGCTTGAGCACAGCCAATGCCGCACCACCGGCGGCAAAAAAATTCTCTGAATGAACTTCTAAAAAGTCCAGCGGCGGCAACTGCTCAAGTACTTCAGCGTAATGAGGATGCCGCCAGCCGATGCCGATGGGTGCGGCAAGGGCAGGGGAATGCGGTTGAAAATAAGGGAGAGGTGCGGACATACAAACCTCCCCTTAAAACCGAGGGTTAAATTAACCCTTTTTCTCAGTCATCATTTTTACTTTGGCCTTGGCTGCGTCAGCGGACATGCCCTTCATGCCTTCGCAGGTGCCCTTGGCCACGTACTTCCACTCGCCTGCGTCTGCCGTCAATTTGGACTGGCCAGCGCATGAGTGCGTGCCAGACAAATTGGCGCAATCGTTTTTACCGGCTTCGGCAATGCCGTAGCATTTTTCTTTTGCGTCTTGGGCCATCGCTGGAGCAGCGATCAACAGGGTGGACAACAAAGAGGCTGCAGCGGCAGCGATAAGAGCGCGTTGATTCATGATGAAAATCTCCAAAAGTTAAAGTCAAAAAACTGGGCTACCAAGGCAAACCATGAGGATTCAGAGTCTGCCACAACCAGCTTTTTTGCCTGGTTGCTGTTTAGTCTGGTGATTAGGACACTTCTTACAAAATACTTGAATAGGCGGCAAAAAGAATGCCTTGGTTGTGAAAAAAATCACTGGTTCTACAACAAGTCCGCTATTTTGTCCCAGGCTTCAGCAGGAATGCGGCCGCTGTAGCGCGCCACTATTTTTCCGGCTTTATCTAGCAAGTAGGCAGCGGGCAGAGTCGCATGCTTGCCCAGATTGTCCCGATAATTGGAATCGCCCGCCCACAACTGAACGAAGCGCTGCTTGAGCGGCACCGAAGCCGAAATAATCCGCTCGTAGTCGCGCAAGTCTTGCATGCGGGTGTCCACACTGACGGCCACTAACTCAAAGGGCTTGCCGGCCCAACCTTCGTAGTTATTGCGAAGTTCGGGCATTTTGTCGCGGCACACTGCGCAGCCCGTTGACCAAAACATGACCAGCACCACTTTGCCTTTAAGCGCGGCCAATTTAAAGGGCGCGCCGTCTACTGTTTTGCCGCTGATTTGCGCTACGTCGACGACGGCCTCAGGCGACTCGGTGGGTGCTACGGCGCGTTGAGCGCTTGCGGGCGCCGCCATTCCCATGCCCAAACCAAGAGCCAGCGCAGAACTCAACACCAATCGATTTAAAGTCTTCATAAAGCCTCCGGTTATGCCTAAAAAGCAAAAAACTGCCTGCTATTTAAGTGCAGTCTGCAAAGTAGTCGGGCCAGAAAACAAAACCTTACGTTTTACCCATCTCCGCTCAACGCAGCCCGTGCGGTTGAGGTCAGCCCGCCGCCTACCCAGTAAACTTCTGCTCATGACGACTTTTAACGAGCAGCTGGTTGAGCACCGCGTTTACCTGTTGAAATTTGCGCGGCTGCAGCTGCGCAACGACGCGTGGGCTGACGACGCAGTGTCTGAAACGCTGCTGGCCGCGCTGTCGAAACCGCAGAGCTTTGGCAATCGCTCGCAGCTTAAAACCTGGCTGGTGGGCATCTTGAAGCACAAGGTAATTGACATTATCCGCAAGCAAACGCGTGAATTTTCACTGACCAGCGATGCTGACGACGCCGAGGGCGATGAGCTGGACAAAATCAGCTTTAAAGCCGATGGGCACTTTAGCGAAACCCCTTGTGATTGGGGCAACCCGCATCAGACATTGGAGCAGCAGCAGTTTTTTGCGGTGCTGGACGCCTGTGTCGAGCGCTTGCCGCCAGCGCTGGGGCGACTGTTTTTAATGCGCGAATGGCTTGAAATGTCGTGCCCTGAGGTGTGTAAGGAATTAAAGCTGACGCCGACTAACTTATATGTGCAATTGCACCGCGCCAGATTGCGCCTGCAAGAGTGCCTGAACATTAACTGGTTTGGCGCCGCCGCGCTATCAAAGAACTAACTTGCACTGATGGGTTGAATTGCTTTAATGTCCAAAATTACGATGCTCCGCCGCACCTGCAAGCAAGCCGCTGCTTTGGTAATTGCCCGGGAAGACCGCACATTGGCCATACCCGACCACATTGCGTTGCGGCTTCACATGCTGGCCTGCAAGGCTTGCCCTAAGTTTGAAAACCAGGTGCTGACGCTGCGCGCGGCGATGGGCAAGTGGCGCAACTACGGCGGTGGGGATGACGCCGCCAACTAGCGGACAAGACACCTAAGCTTACGCCTTTTATAGGTAGTAACCATAGTTGCTTACCTTTTACTCACATGCAGCATAATATACGGGTGTAAATTTTTGAATTTACACGGGTTAGTGATCGGTCAGTTTCGCGCGCTACAGCGGTATGTTTAAGTTTTGTTGTGCTAACGGGGCCCCATCGCTTTTGTTATTCGATTTCAATATAGAGATCGATATTTTTGTGTTTTAGAGGAGTCCCTTAATGGGCAACAAACTTTACGTCGGCAACCTGCCATATTCGGTCCGCGACGAAGACCTGCAACAATCATTTGGCCAGTTCGGCTCTGTGACCAGCGCTAAAGTCATGATGGAACGCGACACCGGTCGCTCCAAAGGCTTTGGCTTTGTGGAAATGGGCAGCGACGCAGAAGCACAAGCAGCTATCACCGGCATGAACGGCCAGCCTTTGGGCGGCCGCAGTGTTGTGGTGAACGAAGCTCGTCCGATGGAGGCACGTCCTCCGCGTACTGGCGGCTTTGGCGGCGGCGGTGGCGGCTACGGTGGTGGCGGCGGCGGTGACCGTTCAGGTGGTGGCGGCTACGGTGGTGGCGGCGGCGGTGGCCGTTCAGGCGGCGGCGGTGGCGACGGTGGTTTTCGCAGCCCGTACGGCGGCGGCGGCGCTGGCGGCGGCGGCGGTCGTTCT
>JANOWB010000095.1:0-3959 GCA_031417695.1 Polaromonas sp. | reverse complement strand
GGCCAAGCCCTCTTCCATCGTCAGCAAAATCTCGCCAATGCCGAACAGGCCAATCACTGCAATTAAAAAGTCAAAGCCTTTCATCATCGGCTCAAAGCCGAACGTCAGGCGCAACTGGCCAGTAACGTTGTCCATACCAATAGCGGCCAGCGTGAAGCCTAAAAACATTGCCGCCAGTGTTTTCCATGGTGCGCCTTTGCTCATGCCCACAAAGCTGCAAAAGGTCAGTAATTGCACCGCAAAAAATTCAGGTGGGCCAAATTTAAGCGCGAACTTCGCCACCAGCGGCGCTAAAAAAGTGATCATCAGCACGGCTACGAACGCGCCGACAAAAGACGACGTAAACGCCGCCGTCAGCGCCTGCCCAGCGTGGCCTTGTTGGGCCATAGGGTAACCATCGAAAGTAGTAGCCACCGACCACGGCTCGCCCGGTATGTTGAACAAAATCGATGTGATTGCGCCGCCAAACAATGCGCCCCAATAGATACAGGACAACAAAATAATGCCCGACACCGGCGTCATGCTGAAGGTCAGCGGCAGCAAAATCGCTACGCCATTGGCACCGCCCAAACCAGGCAACACACCAATCAAAATCCCCAAAACAATACCCAAAAACATCAGCCCGATATTCACCGGGGAAAGGGCCACGGAAAAGCCCTGAAACAACGCTTGTATTTCTTCCACGCTAGTACCCCAAAGCAGCTTCTAGGGGGCCTTTGATCAGCGGCACCTTGAACCAGATTTCAAACATCACAAACAACACCGCCACCACAACAAGAGACGTCAACGCTGATTTAAAAAGGCTGAACTTCCCCTGCCAGCGCATGAACACCGCAATAAAAATAACCGAGGCAACATACAGGCCCAGCCACTGCATGACTGCTACGTACACCAGACACGGCAAAAAGATAGCCAGAACCAGCTTGATGGCTGGCCGCGACACAAACGACTCAGCTTTGCTTGACCTGATCGCCAGCCATAAGTTGACCGCGCTGGCCACGTTCATCAGCAAGCCAACGTAAAACGGAAAGTAGCCGCTTTGCGGGCCGTCAGCACCCCAACCTGCGCCGATCCGCGAGCTGTCCCACATGACTACGCTGCCAATGATCAGGAAAAAAATTGCGGTGATGATTTCAACCGTTCGCTTGGAGGCCGCGCTTGCCTCTGCGCCTTCGGGTGCTTTTTGTTGCATGAAATTCTTTGGTTTATTTAGCGACGAAGCCGGCTTCTTGCATCAGAAGGCGGTGGCGAATTTCTTCGCCGGCTACCCAGCGCGCAAACTCAGCGCCCTCCATAAACGTTTGGTTAAAAGCGCCCTCGTCCATGAACTTTTTCCACTCTGCAGTGGCACGCACTTTCTTCATCAATTCAACGTAGTAAGCGGTCTGCTCTGGGGTCACGCCGGGGGCCATGAAGATGCCGCGCAGCATCAGGTATTCCACATCCAGGCCGCCTTCTTTGCAGGTGGGAATGTCTGACCATGCTTTGTCAGCAATTTTGTCTTTGTACGTGAGGCGCTTGCCGTCGAAAACACACAGGGGCCGCAACTTGCCGCCGCGCCACTGCGCTACTGCTTCAATCGGGTTGTTCACCGTCGAGTCGACGTGCTTGCCTACCAGTTGCACGGCCACTTCGCCGCCGCCTTTGTAGGGTACGTAAATGAATTTGTTGCCACTGGACTTTTCAATCAGCGCAGTGATGATCTGGTCTTCTTGTTTGGAGCCAGTGCCACCCATTTTAAGTTTGCCGCCCGATGCCTTGACGGCTGCCATGTACTCTTGCGTCGTTTTGTACGGCGTTTCGGCATTGACCCACAGCACAAATTCATCAAGCGCCAACATCGACACCGGCGTCATGTCTTTCCAGCTAAATGGCACACCCGTGGCCAGTGGCGTAGTGAACATATTCGACAAGGTAATCACGATTTTGTGCGGGTCGCCTTTGGCGTTTTTAATCTCTAAAAACCCCTCCGCACCCGCGCCACCGCCTTTGTTGACGACCACCATTGCTGTCTTCATCAAGTTGTTTTTGGTGATGATGCCTTGAATCAACCGCGCCATTTGGTCGGCCCCGCCACCGGTGCCCGCAGGCACAACAAACTCAACGTTTTTCGTCGGCTGCCAAGTGGCGGCTTGCGCTGCTCCTGCAACAACCAAAGCTACACTGACAACGGATTTTGTGGCGAGATTTAAAAAAGAATTCAAGCGCATGAGCAGCCTCCTGTACATTTAAAAAGAGCGGTGAGATAAAAAACTGAGTTCAGTTTAACTGCCCAGTCCAAAAAAATACCTCATGGTCTCCGGGTGAAAACCCGCGCAAAGTGTGCTTTACGTGTCAATCGAACCCCTACTTATTTTTGAATTAGCGTTGCTCGGCGTGTGCAGCGGATTTATGGCGGGTTTGCTTGGCATAGGCGGCGGCATGATGATGGTTCCGTTTATCACGTTCATCATGTCCAACCGCGGCGTAGCGCCTGACCTGGCCGTAAAAATGGCCATTGCCACCTCAATGGCGACCATCATGTTCACCTCTGTTTCAAGCGTGTGGGCGCATCACCGGCAAGGGGCTGTGCGATGGGACATCGTTAAGCGACTTGCGCCCGGAATTGTGGTCGGCAGCCTGCTAGGCAGCTTGGGCGTGTTTGCACTGATCAAAGGCGCTTACCTTGCAGTTTTCTTTGGGCTCTTTGTTGGGTTTTCAGCAACCCAAATGTTTCTTAACAAAAAGCCTGAGCCAACGCGCCAGTTGCCCGGTACGGGCGGCCTGCTGGCTGCCGGGGGCTTGATAGGCTTTTTATCTGGGCTAGTGGGCGCGGGCGGCGCTTTTATAAGCGTGCCTTTCATGACCCGCTGCAATATGGCGCTTCGCAGCGCTGTGGCCACTTCGGCAGCTATCGGCTTCCCCGTGGCAGCGGCTAACGCGGCAGGCTATATCGTTAGCGGCTGGACACTGGGCAACTTGCCAGCAGGCGCGTTCGGGTATATCTGGCTGCCAGCGTTGTTAATCATTGCCTTGTGCAGCTTTCTAACTGCACCGCTCGGCGCCAAGGCATCGCACACGCTGCCCGTTAGTGGGCTGCGGCGTATTTTTGCAAGCATGCTGTATGTGCTGGCGTTCTATATGCTTTACAAAGGCTTGTCAGCTTAGCTCAACGTCGGCGCGGGCATCACCACCATGCCGTCAGCATCGGCATACAGCCAATCGCCCGGACTGACCCGCACGCCTTGTATTTGAACGGTCACTTCGCGCTGGCCAACACCGCGTTTTTCAGTCGGCATGGGCACCGCGGCCAGCGCACGTATGCCAACACTGCACCGCGCCAGCTCTGCCACATCACGCACGCAGCCGTCAACCACCACACCAGCCCAACCGTTAGCTGCCGCTGCTGCTCCCAGGTTGCCACCCAACAAAGCGCGGCGAAGCGACGCACCGCCGTCGACTACCAGCACGCGCCCATTGCCGGGGGATTCAACAGCAGCTTTGACCAGCGAGTTGTCTTCAAAACACTTCACGGTAGCAACTTCGCCGCTGAATTTATTAACGCCGCCAAAATCTTTAAACACAGGCGCAAGCACCCTGAAGCTGCCTGACAGATCATTTTTATGGGCATCGCACAGGTCGCAGGTTGCAAATTTCAACGGAACGTCATTAGCCATCGCTGTGCCCTTTGTCGGTAAAAGTTTGCTATTTTCTGCTCTTAAAGCGGTAGCAAGAGATGAGATTTTGCCTGTTAGAGGCAAATATGCATCAGAAACAGCTCAAAAAGCAGTTTCCCCCTATGAAAATAGCGTTTTCTCCAGTAGCATCCGCAGTGCCGCGCGAGACTAGTTATCTCACGCGGTGATTTAACAACTTCTAGAAGGAAAATCAATCATGGCAACTGCAAAAAAAGCACCGGCTAAAAAAGCGCCTGCAAAAAAGGCTGCTCCGGCAAAGAAAGTAGCTGCGAAGAAAGCAGC
>JANOWB010000094.1:0-3063 GCA_031417695.1 Polaromonas sp. | reverse complement strand
AATTTGCACAAAACCTTTTGCATCCCCCACGGTGGCGGCGGGCCAGGTGTTGGGCCGGTATGCGTAGTGGCTGATTTGGTGCCGTACTTGCCTGGTCATGTGGCGGGCGGCATTGCCGCTGGCGACGGAAGGGGTGTAGGCGCCATCTCGGCTGCCCCACTAGGCAACGCGGCAGTCCTGCCGATCAGCTGGATGTACTGCCGCATGATGGGCCCAGAGGGTTTGACGCAGGCCACTGAAATCTCCATCCTCAGCGCCAACTACATCAGCGCCAGATTAAAAGACCACTTCCCTACGCTGTACACCAGCGAGGCAGGCTACGTAGCGCACGAGTGTATTTTGGACCTGCGCCCATTAAAGGAAACCTGCGGCGTTAGCGCCGAAGACGTGGCCAAGCGATTGATGGATTACGGCTTTCACGCACCTACGCTGAGCTTTCCGGTAGCAGGCACGTTAATGGTCGAGCCCACCGAGAGCGAAGACTTGAAAGAAATCGACCGCTTCATCAGCGCCATGATCTCTATCCGAAAAGAGATTGCACAAATTGAAAACGGAGTCTGGCCGCAAGACAACAACCCGCTCAAACACGCACCGCACACAGCGGCAAGCGTGGTGGCCGCAGAGTGGAACAAGCCGTATTCGCGTGAGGTAGCTGCCTTTCCGGTAGCGGCTCTTAAAACTTCAAAATATTGGCCCACCACCGGCCGGGTAGACAACGTGTACGGCGACAGGAACTTGATGTGCAGCTGCGTGCCTGTGAGTGACTACGCTTAAGGGCAGCCTGAACGCTATATATTCAGGAGCTGCTCGCGCCCGTATTTATTGGGCTAGAGGACTATTTGGCACTCTAAAACTGCTTCTTTTAGCAGTTTCGAGCGAGTTGAGAGCTTGTTTTTGAGTGCAATTCAGTGCTATGACCCAATAGACTCGGGCGCGAGCAGCTATTAAAAACGGAGCGAATTGAAACTGCCTGCTCAGCCTGCAAGATGCTTGCCAGCCGTCCAACCGCGCTCGCCCAGTGCGGTTTGCGCTACCGCTTCGGGTGTTGTTTCTAGTGGCGTGGCCATGGTGTCGTTCCAGCGGTTTAAAAAAGCGAACATCGCCACCACGCCAAGTATTTCAGTGATCTCGCTGTCGCTCCAGTACTGCTGTAGCTCGGCAAACTGCGCGTCTGTTACTGCATTGGGTTGAGTGGCAGCGGCCAGTGCAAAGTCGAGCGCCAGTCGCTCTTTGGCGCTGTACAGCGGGCTGGTGGCGTAGGTCCACACATCAGCGAGTTTGGCCTCAGAAATGCCGAAGTTTTTAGCGCCTAGCAACGTATGCGCCTGGCAATACAAGCAGCCCGACACCTGGCTGGCCACATGGCCAATCAACCTTCTGAAACCCAAGTCAACCTCGCCAGCAGGGTCCATCACCGCCGCGTTCAACTGCGCCAGCGCTTGTACCAGCTTGGGTTTGCGCTGCATGGTCAGCACGCTGTTGGGCGTAAAGCCCAACGTGGTCAAGAAAAAATCGAAATGCGGCTTGAGTTCAGGCGTGGATTCAGGCGGCAGTGGGTTAAGGCGTGGCATACAGTCAATACGGCAAAATTAAGAGAGCATATAGGCTGTAGCTCAATAAATACGGGCGCAAGCAGCTACGTAAAACATAGCTGCTTGCGCCCAATTACAACCATTCTTGACGCTTAAACCAACGCCAGCGCCTGATCCAAATCCGCCATCAGGTCATCAATGTGCTCAATACCAATCGACAAGCGCACCATATCAGGCTTCACGCCTGCTTTGGCCAGCTCGTCGGGGTTGAGCTGACGGTGCGTGGTGCTGGCCGGGTGGCAGGCGAGTGACTTTGCATCGCCAATATTCACCAGGCGAGTGAACAGATTCAAAGCATCTTGAAACTTGGCGCCAGCAGCCATGCTGTCAGCGGCCTTTAAACCAAAGCTCACCAAGCCCGAAGCACGCCCGCCCATTTGCCGCTGCACCAGTGCGTGGTCGGGGTGGTCTGGCAGGCCGGCGTAATTCAGCCAACTGACTTTCGAGTGCGACTTCAAATGCTTGGCAATCGCCAGGGTGTTTTCACAAATACGGTCCATACGCAACGCCAGCGTTTCGATGCCCTGCAAAATTTGAAAGGCGTTCATCGGGCTGAGTGCTGCGCCCAGATTGCGCAAAGGCACCACACGGGCGCGGCCAATGTAGGCCGCCGCACCAAGAGCCTCGGTGTACACCACGCCGTGGTAGCTGACGTCAGGCTCGTTCAGGCGCTTGAAGCGCTCTTTGTGCTCGGCCCAGGCGAACTTGCCTGAATCAACAATCGCGCCGCCAATGCTGGTGCCGTGGCCGCCCAAATACTTGGTCAGCGAGTGCACGATGATGTCGGCACCATGTTCAAACGGGCGGCACAGGTACGGGCTGGGCACGGTGTTGTCGACGATCAGCGGCAGGCCGTGGGCGTGCGCCACTTTGCTAAGTGCAGCAATATCAGTCACATTGCCCAACGGGTTGCCAACTGATTCGCAATAAATCGCTTTGGTACGCGCATCAATGTGCTGGGCAAATGTTTCAGGTTTGCTGGCATCGGCAAAGCGCACCGTCAGCCCCATTTGCGGAAAAGTGTGCGCAAACAGGTTGTACGTGCCGCCGTAAAGCTGCGACGCAGACACGATGTTGTCACCCGCTTCAGCTATGGTTTGAATAGCGTAGGCAATAGCCGACATGCCGGATGCCACTGCCAGCGCGCCAATACCGCCTTCAAGCGCAGCTACCCGGCCTTCAAGCACCGCGTTGGTCGGGTTCATGATGCGGCTGTAAATATTGCCCGCCACTTTCAGGTCAAACAAATCTGCGCCGTGCTGCGTGTTGTCAAAGGCAAAGGCAACGGTTTGATAAATGGGTACCGCAACCGCTTTGGTGGTTGGGTCTGGGGTATAGCCGCCATGAACGGCAATGGTTTCGATTTTCATGGAAGCTTTCAAAGATAGAAAAATTACTTGGCTTTGCTTTTTACCAGCGCGTAAACAAACAACAGAACAACAGCCCCGACCACTGAGGCAACAAAGCCCGC
>JANOWB010000093.1:0-6349 GCA_031417695.1 Polaromonas sp. | reverse complement strand
GGTCGGCTTTGGCCGCCAAAATATCACCGCCCAGTTGCTGGCCAATCGCCTTGGCAATCGCCCGCACACGTTCAACACGTTCGCCCTGCGTACCGAGCTTGTTGTGATAAACCACTTTGCCCAAGCTTTCAACGCGTGAGGCGAGAGTCTTTTTACGGTCTTGGTCAAAAAAGAACTTGGCATCGGCCAGGCGCGGGCGCACCACGCGCTCATTGCCGCCGATCACAGAGCTGGCATCTTTAGGGTTGATATTGCTGACGACTAAGAACTTGTTGGTTAACTTACCAGCCGCGTCGAGTAGCGGGAAGTATTTTTGATTCGCCTTCATGGTCAGAATCAGGCACTCTTGCGGCACGTCTAAAAATTCTTTTTCAAACTCACAAACCAGCACATTAGGCCGCTCGACAAGCGCGGTCACTTCATCTAGCAATGCATCGTCGTCAATGGGTTTCACACCGCCGCCAATTTTGGTGGCTGCTGCGGCCAACTGGCGAACAATTTCTGCACGGCGCTCGGCAAAGCTGGCAATCACCGCGCCGTCTTTTGCTAGCGTTGCGGCATAGCTGTCGGCATGCTGCAAAACCACAGGGTCAACCAGCGCTTCAAAACGGTGTCCGTGCGTGGTGTTGCCCGCTGTCAAACCCAACGCTTCAATTGCCACCACATCAGCGCCATGCAAAGCCACCAAGCCATGCGCGGGCCGCACAAACTTTACGTCGCTCCAGCCATCGGCTAACTGATAGGTCATGACTTTGGGAATCGGCAACTTGGCAATCGCTTCCAGCAGGGCTTTTTGCAGGCCTTCGGCCAAAGTTGCGCCTTTAACAAGGCTGTCGTAAAACAGCGCCTCGGCTTTGCCGTCAAGTGCGCGCTTTAAACCGGCCGCGGCTGAAGCATCAGCACCCAGCGCTTGCAATTTTTTAAGCAGCGCAGGCGTTGAGCTACCGTCTGCACCAAGACCCACAGCCACCGGCATTAGCTTTTGCGACACGGCTTTGTCCGCGGCTTGCGCTGCAACGTAAGTCACGTGCGCAGCCAGGCGGCGCGGTGACGCGAAAGACGTTAAAGCAGATTCAGCAGTGGTCAGCCCCTGCGACTTGAGCTGTTCAAACAACACACCCGCAAACGCATTGCCCAGCTTTTTCAATGCCTTGGGCGGCAGCTCTTCTACAAACAGTTCAACTAAAAGATTCTTCATTTGCTTTGTTTATTTGCTTCAGGCAAGCTATTTACGAAAGTTAACCAATTTCAATCCCAATTTGGGCGCCGCTTTGCGCATGACCACGTCCATCGTGGCAATCGTTGTGCAGCCGACCCGCTTTGCCAAACTCAAGTGAAGCGCATCAGGCGCACGCAGGTTGGCGCTGGTTTGGCTACACAACAGCGCTGCATCATCAAAATCCGATGTTTCGATCGACTCACAGCGGGTAGATGCCAATATGGCTAAGCCCTTCTGGCTGGCAATGGCCACTTCTTTTTTGCTCAGTTGCTTGGTACGCTCTTTAATGGCCAGCGCACTTGCAAGCTCAGTCCTGCACCACGGGCTGCTGACCAGTTCTAACCCATCAGAGGTAGCCAGCCAGCCGATCACCCAATCCGTTTCGGGCTCAGGGCACAGCAACGCCATCAACACGTTGGTATCCAAATAAACCATATCAAGTTAATAGCCCTGATCACGCATCCAGCGCACGACCGACCGCCCCATGGGCCATTCGCGATGCATGTCCGACAACTCTTTGGCCAGTTGCGCCCGCGACGTCGCTTTCAACTCGCTCCCCGTATTGACCAAGCGCAACTCGCGCCCAGCGGTCACATCGGCCTGCACACGGCTGCCCTCGCGAAGGCCTGCTTTTTTGGCAAGCGCTACAGGAAGCCTTAGCGCAAGGCTGTTGCCCCATTTTCCGATTTGTAGTTCCATACAGTTTCTCCGCAGTAGATACATGTGTCTACATTATAGGCTTTGGCTGATCGGCGAGTAATGCAACACAGTCGGAAACGGGTCATAAAAATGGTGCAGCAGCTTGCGCCACTCCTGGTATTGCGCCGACTGCCTGAACCCCACGGTGTGGTCTTCAAGTGTTTGCCAGCGAACCAGCAGCATGTACTGGTGGTCGTTTTCAAGGCAGCGCTGCAACTCGTGGCTGATGTAACCTGACATCGTGGCGATGATTTTTTGGGCTTGCGCAAAGGCAGCTTCAAACGCGGGCGTTTCGCCGTGTTTGATTTGCAGTTGCGCGATTTCCAGAATCACTATGCAGCCTTCTTCGCCATTTGCTCAACCCATTCACGCGGAGCCATCGGAAAGCCCAAGCGTTCACGGCTTTCGTAATAGCTTTGCGCCACCGCGCGTGCCAGGTTGCGAATGCGGCCGATGTAGGCGGCGCGTTCCGTCACGCTGATGGCGCCGCGTGCGTCGAGCAAATTAAAGCTGTGCGCGGCTTTTAAAACCTGCTCATAAGCAGGCAATGCAAGCTGCGCTTCGATCAAATGCTTGGCCTGCTTTTCATGTGCGGTAAAGGCGGTGAACAGGAAGTCTGCGTCTGAGTGCTCGAAGTTATAGGTTGATTGCTCGACCTCGTTTTGTTTGTACACATCACCGTAACTGAGGCCTTCAGTCCACTTGAGGTTGTAGACGTTGTCCACCCCTTGCAGGTACATGGCCAGGCGTTCCAGGCCGTAGGTGATTTCGCCAGTAATGGGTTTGCAGTCGATGCCGCCGACCTGCTGAAAATAGGTGAACTGCGTGACTTCCATGCCGTTGAGCCACACTTCCCAGCCCAAGCCCCACGCGCCAAGCGTTGGGTTTTCCCAGTCATCTTCTACAAAGCGGATGTCGTTTTGCTTCAAATCAAAACCGAGTGCTTCAAGGCTGCCTAAATACAGCTCCAGAATATTGGCGGGCGCGGGTTTCAGCACGACCTGGTATTGGTAGTAATGCTGCAAGCGGTTGGGGTTTTCGCCGTAGCGGCCATCTTTAGGGCGGCGGCTGGGCTGCACGTAGGCGGCCTTCCACGGCTCAGGGCCGAGTGCTCTTAGAAAAGTAGCAGTATGTGATGTGCCGGCGCCGACTTCCATGTCGTATGGCTGGAGCAACGCGCAGCCTTGTTGGGCCCAGTAGCTTTGCAGGGTGAGGATGATGTCTTGAAAACTCTTCATTTTGCTATTTTAATGGCTTTTTTCGGATTTAAATAGGGCTTTTGACCAATAGATACGGGCGCAAGCAGCTCCTGAAATAATAGCGACTATGAGCAGCCACCAAGGCCACAAGCCAAAGCGGGCGGCCCAGTTGGCGTACGGCGTGTTGCCGCTGCGGCCTTCGACCGCGCCCACCAGCACGCCGCGCGTATGGCGGGCAAGCGAATGCGTGACGCGGCCCGTGTGGTCAATGATGGCCGTGGCACCGGTGTTGGTGGCGCGAATCATGGGGCGCTCAAACTCAATGCTGCGCATGCGGGAGATGTTCAGGTGTTGATCAATGGCGATGGTGTTGCCAAACCAGGCGATGTTGCTGACGTTCACCATCATCGTTGGGGCTTGAGCTGGGTCAAGAAACCGAGCGGCGAGTTCTTCGCCAAACAAGTCTTCGTAGCAAATATTGGGCGCAATGCGCTGGCCTTGCCATTCGAAAGATGGCTGCTTGACATCACCCCGATTGAAGTCTGACAGCGGAATATTGACGAGCGCTAAAAACCACTTGAACAGCGGGTGCACAAACTCGCCAAACGGCACCAGGTGGTGCTTGTCGTACTGATAAAACCCCTGTTGGCCACCGCCGGTGCCGGGTTTAAGCGCAATGACCGAGTTGGTGTAGCCCGCTTGGCTGGTGCCCAGCGGAATGCCGATCAGCGCAGCTGTGCCGGTTTGGATGGGCTGGGCGGACTTGCCCGGCGGCGGCGTTTGACTAAAACGGTCAATCAACGCCGCCAGGTAGCCCTCGGGCAATTGCTCGGGCAGCAGCGGCAGCGCGGTTTCGGGTGTGACCACCAGCGTTGCAGTGCTGGCCAGTAGCTGCTGGCCATACCAGCGCAGCGCGTCTGGCAGGCCGCCCGTGGGTTTGAACTTTTCGTCTTGCGCGATGTTGCCTTGCAGCAGCGCCACGGTAAAGGGTGGGTCGCTGCGGCTTAGCGGCCGGGGGTGCGTCTGGCTGTAAAAAGAGACAGCGCCTGATCCGTCTAGCAGGGCGCTACTGACAATTGCAGCGGTCAACACGCCAAAAACCAGCATGGTGGCCGACACCCATTTTGGCTTGGCAACGCAGGCGGCAAGCCAAAACGCCAGCAGTGCTGCGCCGAACGTCAGGCCGTGCACGCCTACCCACTTGGCCAGACCGATGAACGGCCCGTCAAGCTGGGCATAGCCGCCCTGCCCCCACGGAAAGCCCGTGAACAGTGCCACCCGTGCCAGCTCAGCCAGCAACCAGAGCGCTGCAAATAAAATAGCGCGCCCCGCCCAATTAATGGGCGCCAGCGCCACAAACAATGCACAGGCAGCGGCGTAGTACAGCGCCAAAAAAGCCGCCAGCCCCACAATGGCCAGCACAGCCAGCGGCGCCGCCAGCCCGCCGTAGGTGTGCAAAGAAACGAAAAGCCACCACCAAGTTGCCACCTGCATCGCAAACGCAAACACCCAGCCTAGCAAAGCGCCTTGGCGTTTAGTGGCGGCCTGATTCAGCTGCAAGGCCAGCACCACCATGGCCAGCAGTTGAAGCCACCAGATTGGCTGGCCCTGCGTGATTAGGTATGTCGATCCAAGGTTAAAAGGCCACGCAATCGACAGTGCGTGGGCGCAACCAGCTATTAATACAAGAGCGTATGGCCACAAACCCATTGGGCTGGCTAGCTCAAATCAAGGCTGGTTTGCACGCCTACAGGTGCCACCTTGAACCACTTGACCGCGCCGCCTTTTGTATGCAGCACAGTAAATTGCAGGCCGCCCAAGGCAAAGCCTTCGCCGCGCTTGGGCACATGGCCCATGCGGTGGGCGACCAGGCCGCCAATGGTGTCAAAGTCGGCGTCGCTCAGCGTTACGCCGAACGATTCGCTGACCCGCTCAATCGACGTGTCGCCACTGACCCGAAAGCTGCTGTCGGGCAGGCCAAAAATATCGCCTTCGTCCTCGGCAATGTCGAATTCATCTTCAATCTCGCCAACGATTTGCTCTAGTACGTCTTCAATCGTGATCAGGCCGGCCGTGCGGCCGAACTCGTCAATGACGATAGCCAAGTGGTTGCGATTGCCCCTGAATTCACGCAGCAAATCGTTCAGGCCTTTGCTCTCGGGCACAAACACGGCTGGGCGCAGCAATGCTTTGATGTTCAGCTCGGGCGCGCGCTGCAATTTGAGCAAGTCCTTGGCCATCAAAATGCCAATGATGTTTTCTTTTTCACCCTCGTACACCGGAAAACGCGAGTGCGCGGTGTCAATGATCAGGTGCAGCAGCTCGTCAAATGGCGCGTCGATGTTGACCAGGTCCATGCGCGGGGCGGCTACCATCACGTCGCCTGCCGTCATGTCTGCCATGCGAATAACGCCTTCGAGCATTTCGCGGCTTTGCGCGCCAATGACGTCGTTGTCTTGTGCCTCAACCAGGGTTTCAATCAGCTCGTCTTTGGAGTCTGGCCCGGGGTGGAGCATTTCAGCAAGCTTTTGCAAAAAGCCGCGTTTGTCTTCGTGTTTGGCTTCAAATTTTGAAGGCCTACTGGGGGGGTTGTCGGACACAGTGTGTTCGGTAGTTGCTAAGCGTGTAAGGATAGCCGAAGAACGTGGCGGCCAATTTCTACAAAGCAGATTTGTCGCGCGCTTCCCGCACGCCGCACCGCACGTCTTGCAAGGTCGATAAAAAGCTCCAGAACTGCTTGGCCTGTACTTTCAGGCGGTAGTCGGTCTGGGCAATTTGCTCTTCGACCATTTCGGTGACGCGTGAATCCAGGTCGGCGGGCGGCAGTTTTAAGTAGGCTTCGCTCTCGCTGCCGTCACGCTCAATCGTTGCGCCGCCTTTGCGGGCAATGTTGAGCATGGCGGTGTTTTCGCTCAACGCGTGAATGAACATCATGTCGACGCCGTCGTTTCGGGCGTGAATCACGGCGCGGTCAAACAGGCGCGAACCATAGCGACGGCCCCGCGCATGCGCCAGCACGGACACCCCAAACTCGGCGCAGCTTTTCAACTCGGGGTTGGTCGAAAATGCCAGATGCGCCATGGCGATCAACTCAAGCTTGCGGTTGTAAATGCCAAAAATATCGTCACGCTCAAAATTGAGCCCTTCTACATAGCGAAGAATCTGTTCGTCGTTGGCGGCGTAACCAAAGCGCAGGTAGCGGTCTTGCGTACTGAGCGCCAGCAAGTGCGTG
>JANOWB010000092.1:0-7516 GCA_031417695.1 Polaromonas sp. | reverse complement strand
TCGTCAGGTAACACTGACGATTTAAAGCTGAGCGCCATCTTAAAATTAAGCGGCCTTGGCGGCAGCTGTTGCGCCTTGCAAGACCGCCTGACCCACTGGGTTGGCGTTGGCGCACAAGCGTCACCAACCGTTGAGCGCCTGATCAAGCAAGGCGCAACAGCTGCCGCCAAGGCCGCTTAATTTTAAGATGGCGCTCAGCTTTAAATCGTCAGTGTTACCTGACGATGCCGTAGAAGTTGGGCGCATTTTAGATGCGTGGGGTGTCAAGGGTTGGCTCAAAATCCTGCCCCACAGCAGTCAGCCTGAGGCTCTGTTCTCGGCAAAATCCTGGTTTTTACAGGCGCCCGACGCCAAGTTTCGCCGAAGCTTTAACGCTTTCACAGGTACCGTTACCATCTCGGTTGACGAGGCAAAAACCCATTCAGATTCAGTCGTTGCCAAAATCGATGGCTTGGATGACCGCAATGATGCCGAAGCCTTGCGCGGCTGCCGCATCTTTTTGCCGCGCAGCGCCTTTCCAGAAGCAACTAAAGACGAGTATTACTGGGTTGACCTGATTGGCCTGAATGTCGTCAATCGTGAAGGCATCGCCCTGGGTTGCGTGCGCGATTTGATGGCCACCGGCCCCAATTCAGTGCTGTGCGTTGAATATCAGGCTGCACAAGAAGACGGCAGTAGCAAAGCTGACGAGCGAATGATTCCTTTTGTGTCGGCTTATGTGGACTCGGTTGACATCGCTGGCAAACTGATCACGGTCGACTGGCAGCCTGACTACTGAGTCTGCTTTGATTGACACACACCATGCGTTTTGATGTTGTCACCCTGTTCCCCGATCTGTTCGCACCGTTTTTAACCAGCGGAGTGACCAGGCGCGCTTACGAGTCAGCTTTGGTCGAAGTCAAACTTTGGAACCCGCGGGACTTTGCTGGCGGCAACTACCGACGGGTTGATGACAGGCCGTTTGGGGGCGGGCCGGGCATGGTTATGCTGGCTGAGCCGCTTGCGCTGTGTTTGGCTGCGATCCGCGGCGAGCGGGCATCTGAGAACGACCCGGTTGTCCTTTTTTCACCTGTTGGCGAAGTTTTAAATCATGCCGCTGTTGAGGGCTGGTCGTCAAGCAACGGCGCGGTACTGATTTGTGGCCGCTATGAAGGTATTGACCAACGTTTTATAGACAAACACGTCACGCACCAAATCAGCTTGGGCGATTTTGTGCTGTCGGGCGGTGAGATTGCCGCTATGGCACTGCTTGATGCGGTAGCCCGGTTGCAACCCGGCGTGCTCAATGATGAAGGCAGTCACCAGCTAGACAGTTTTAACCCAGCACTAGATGGCTTGCTGGATTGCCCGCATTACACCCGACCTGAAGACTGGCAAGGGCAAATCGTGCCCGCTGAGCTATTGTCGGGCAACCACGCCCATATCGAACGCTGGCGGCGTGAACAACGGCTGCGGCTGACCCAGCGCCAGCGGCCAGAGCTGGTTGAAAAAGCACGTCTAGCCGGCAAGTTGACTGCCAACGACGAGGCGTTTTTAGCAACAGTGGCAACGCAGATTGGCCAGAAAGAGTAAATTGCTATACTCAAGGGCTTTTCGATCCTCTGGCGGCCACCGTAACCAAAACATATGCCTTGCGCATTAATGGATTTACGGTCTTTAGCGTAGCGCGTAAATGAACGAAAAAGTATTTTGGAAATGTCATGAATCTGATTCAAATCCTTGAGCAAGAAGAAATTGCTCGCCTGAACAAAACCATCCCCGTTTACGCACCTGGCGACACCGTCATTGTCAGCGTTAATGTGGTTGAGGGCACCCGCAAGCGTATGCAGGCTTTTGAAGGTGTAGTGATTGCCAAACGCAATCGCGGCCTGAACTCCAGCTTCATCGTTCGTAAAATTTCGAACGGCGAGGGCGTCGAGCGTACCTTTCAGGTTTACAGCCCGTTGATTGCCAAGATCGAAGTCAAGCGCCGTGGTGATGTGCGTCGTGCCAAGTTGTACTACCTGCGTAGCCGCAGCGGCAAGTCGGCCCGTATTAAAGAAAAGCTGGGCGCCAAGGCAGCGTAAACGTTGCTTGCGTTTTAAGAAAACCGCGAACAAAGCCACTCTCAGGAGTGGCTTTTTTTATGCAAAATCACCATGCAATTTAGTAAACCTCTCCCCAAATTTGATCCACGCACAATTCCAGTTCAAGGAATTGATGACCATCTTGAAGGCGTCGCGCTTGACCGCCTCACCCCCGCTGCACTGCGGACGCGGTTTGCCAGCCCACCGATCTGGACGCCTGAGCACAGCGTGGAAAAGAAATTTGAAAACCGCGAGCCCGCTGCGGCTGCCGTGCTCATACCGCTGGTCATGCGCAGCGAACTGATGCTGCTACTGACCCAACGCACCACCAATTTGTCGACGCATTCAGGCCAGGTCGCTTTGCCCGGTGGGCGTACGGACGAAACGGACGTAGACGCCGCAGACACCGCACTGCGTGAGGCGCTCGAGGAGATTGGTTTGCCGCGTAGCCACACCGAGGTGCTGGGCACACTGCCTGTTTACGTCACCGGCACAGCCTACAGCATTACCCCGGTAGTGGCATTGGTTACGCCCGGCTTCGTATTGCAGCCCAACCCAGATGAGGTGGCAGACGTGTTCGAGGTGCCATTGGCGTATTTGATGAACCCGGCAAATCATCGCCGACATGCTGTGGAATTCGACGGCATCACCCGGGAGTGGCTGTCCATGCCGTACCTTGACCACACAGTGCGGCAGGAAGATGGACAGTTGACTGAACGCTTTGTTTGGGGCGCAACCGCGGGCATGCTGCGTAACTTGTATCGGTTTTTGATTGCATGAAGCTACTGGCGATTCAGACCGTTATGATTTGGAAATGAGCTTTTTAGCTGTTTTGTTCGCATTGATCATTGAGCAAGCTCGCCCGTTGGCGCGCGGCAATTGGATTCATGCCGGATTCAGGGCGTTGGCTCGTTGGGCCAGTCGCAACCTGGATGCCGGCCAGTCACACCACGGCTGGATCGCCTGGGCGGTCGCTGTTGGTTTACCCAGTGCGGTGACGTTGGCGGTTCATTTCGCACTCTGGAGTGTGAGCCCGCTGCTGGCGTTTGTGTGGAGCGTTGTCATCTTGTACATCACGCTGGGGTTCAGGCAGTTCAGCCATCATTTCACCGGTATTCGCGACGCGCTGGAAGACGGGGACGAAGACGGTGCGCGGGAGCAACTGGCCAGCTGGCAACAGGTAGACGCCAGCGACTTGCCCCGCAGCGAGATTATTCGACACGTCATTGAATATTCCGTTTTGGCCGCGCATCGCCATGTATTTGGCGTACTCGGCTGGTTTTCAATTTTGGCAGCAGTCGGGCTTGGGCCAGCTGGCGCAGTGATGTACCGAATGAGTGAATTTGTAGGACGTTACTGGCTGCATAAAAGCAAAACGCTAAGCGCCGCAGGCGAGGGCGCCAGCCCGGCGCTACAGCATGCCGCCAAAAAAGCTTGGGGAGTGATCGATTTTGTGCCCGCCCGTGTCACTGCTTTGGGCTTTGCTGTGGTCGGCAGTTTTGAAGACGCCATTGATGCATGGCGCAGCTATACGCAGCGGGCAACCGGTCCGGTGGCAGATGCCGCCGAAGCGGTGGTGAATCGAAATGACGGCATTATTTTGGCGGCTACCTCGGGCGCAATTAACGTCAGGCTGGGCGGCCAGGCGCTGCATGCAACGCTCGACAATGTTGACGCCGGGGGTGTCATGGCAGCCGGCGGCGGCGCTGATCTGTTGTCTCCAGCTATGCCCGGTCGCGAGCCTGATGTGGCCCATCTGCGCAGCGTAGTGGGGCTGGTATGGCGCTCGGTCGTGTTGTGGATGGTGCTGTTGGCGCTGCTAACCCTGGCTAAATTGCTAGGCTAGCGCCGCTGTTTCAGTAACGGGTTTGCGATAGTTCCGCAAACAATTCACTATATAAACGATAGCGGTTCGCGCCTATATGTATTGGTCCAGCGCCTGATTTAACCTCTGAAATCACGCCGCAGCCGGGCTCATGCAGGTGCGTGCAGTTATAAAATTTGCAATTTTGTGCATGCGCTTTAAAGTCAGGCATCAGTTGCGCCAGTTGCATCGGCTGTATGTGGTGCAGGCCAAATTCCTGAAAGCCGGGCGAGTCAATCAGCGCGGTGCCGCGATCCGTATCAACCCAATACAGCGTGGTGCTGGTCGTCGTGTGCTTGCCTGAATTGAGCGCCTGCGAAATCTCGGCAGTCAATACTTTGGCAGCTGGAATGAGCAAGTTGGTCAAACTGCTTTTGCCAGAACCGGATGGGCCAAGCACGAGTGTTTTCTTGGCTTTCAGCAACGCCATCAACGCGGTGGTTTGCAAAGCGTTTTCAGGCGAGTCATCCGCTTTGGTTTTCGGTTTGATGGCTAAAGGCAGCAGTTGGTAGCCCATGGCACGGTACGGCGCCAGCTTGGCCCACGCTCTGCCAAATGGTTCGGTCAAATCGCTTTTGTTCAGCGCAATGGTAGGCGTGATACCAGCGGCTTCAGCGGCTATAAGCGCGCGGGTTAATTGGCTTTCCGAAAATTCAGGTTCGGCTGCAATCAAGATCAAAATTTGGTCCAAATTCGCCGCAAACGATTTGGTTCGCAACTCGTCTTGCCGGTAAAACACATTGGCCCGCTCGTCAATTTTCTCGATCGTGCCCTCATCTTCGCTGGGCAGCCAGCGCACGTTGTCGCCGACCAAGGCTTGCCCTTTTTTCCCGCGCGGGTGGCAAATAACGCGTTTGCCTTCAAGAGTTTCGACCAAAACATGACGACCAAAACCGGCCACCACCAACCCTTTTTCCAAGCCTTGCTGCGTGCCTGCGCCTGCTGCGCTGCCGGGACGTTGGGGCTTACTCAAGCAAGCAACCCATTAACTTTTGCGGCGCAGAAAAAGTCGCTGACTGAAATGCCCTTCACATCATGCGTGTTAAAGCGCACGGTGCATTTGCTGTAGCTCACTGCCAGGTCGGGGTGGTGGTCTTCGGCATTGGCTATAAACGCAATTGCATTTACAAAACCGATCGTCTCGTGGTAATTTTTAAACGCGTAGGTTTTTTCTAGCGCGCCGTCGATCAGTCGCCATCCGCTAGCTTGCTCGCCATTGAGCTTGCTTAGCTGCGTCACTATTTCAGTCGCGCTCAATGCTTTGCGATTTTTGTGAATAGCGTTGCTCATGCTGCACTTTCGGCGGAGTGTATTGGCGTTGAATTCATGCGGGACAAGCGCTCAGACGCTGGTGGATGCGAGTAATAAAACTTAACGAACACCGGGTCAGGTGTCAGCGTACTGGCGTTGTCCTGATAAAGCTTGAGCAAGGCACTTTGCAGATCCTTGCCATCGGTTTTCAAAACGGCATAGGCATCTGCTTCAAACTCATGCTTGCGGGAAAATTGCGCAAAGACGGGTGATATGAAAAAGCTGAACAGCGGCACCACCAGCATAAACAGCAGCAGCGCCAGCGCGTCATTTGCACCGCTAAGGTTCGGCGTAACGCCCAAGCCGGTATAAAACCAGACCTGTGACGACAACCACCCCAGCAGCGCAAAACCCACCAGGCTCATAGCGAACATGCCAATGATTCGTTTAATAATGTGCTTGTGCTTGAAGTGACCCAGCTCATGCGCCAGCACTGCATCTACTTCAGCTGGACTGAGTTGCTTGAGAAGCGTGTCATAAAACACCACCCGTTTGGCTGCGCCAAAGCCAGTGAAATATGCATTCGCGTGGGCCGAGCGTTTGCTGCCGTCCATCACAAACAAGCCTTTGCTTGAAAAGCCGCAGCGTTGCATCAGCGCCGTGACCCGCGCTTTCAAAGTTTCGTCATCCAGCGGTTTGAACTTGTTAAACAGCGGCGCAATAACGGTAGGGTAAAGCACCAAGATAGCCAAATTAAAACCCATCCAGGCGCCCCACGCCCACAGCCACCACAAACTTCCCGCGCTGCTCATCAGCCATAAAATCAACGAGACAATTGGCAAGCCGATGATGGCGCCTACAGCCAAGCCCTTGACCAGATCAGCCAGCCACAATTTGATCGTTATTTTGTTAAAGCCAAAGCGCTCTTCAATTTTAAAAGTGCTGTACAGCGTGAAGGGCAAATCAAGCACACCGCTGACGATGGCAAACGAAGCAAGCAGCGCGAGTTGCGGCACCAGGCTTCCGTATGCAGCCAAGCCTGTGCTGTTGACGGCTTGATTTAACGCATCAATACCTCCCAGCAACGTCCATCCCAGCAGCAAAGCTGCACCAAAAGCCATCTCTAGCAGGCCAAAACGGGTTTTGGCGATGGTGTAGTCGGCCGCTTTTTGATGCGATTCGAGCGTGATGGTCGCTGCAAATGCAGTGGGCACAGCACCGCGGTGACTTGCCACGTGGCGGATCTGCCGAGTTGCCAAATAAAACCGTACAAGCAAGCCCACCACCAGCGCGGCTGCGAACACCAGCGTGAAAACGTAAGAATAGTTTTGCATTGGTAGAAGTTTAGGCTATCAGCGAGAATCACAAGATGACTGAACTTGAAACCCAACTCAAAAAATCTGACCAAAATCTGGTGTGGCTTGACTGCGAAATGACAGGGTTAGACCCCGAAAAAGAGCGCCTGATTGAGATTGCCATCATCGTCACCGGCCCACAACTCACCCCGCGCATTGAAGGCCCGGTGCTTGCAATCCACCAGCCGGACGAAATTCTGGACCAGATGGACAAGTGGAATAAAGGCACTCACGGCAAAAGCGGCCTGATTGGAAAGGTAAAAGCCTCAACCATCACCGACGCTGATGCTGAAGCCCAAATACTTGCCTTCATTGGCCAATACGTGCCCAAAGGCGTGTCCCCGCTTTGCGGCAACACGATCAGCCAAGACAGACGTTTTCTGGTCAAGTACATGCCCAAGCTGGAGGCGTACCTGCACTACCGCAACATTGACGTCAGCACCTTCAAAGAGTTAGCCAAACGCTGGCGCCCTGACGTGTACAACGCTTTCAAAAAGCAGCAAAAACACACTGCACTGGCTGATGTGCACGAGTCGATTGATGAGTTGGAGCACTACCGGGAGCATTTTTTGAAGTGAAGGCCAGTGCAGTGGCTAAACTAAGCAAATTATCGCTTTTATAAGCTTATTTTGGCGTTTTAGTCAATAAATATGGGCGCAAGCAGCTCCCTAATTTATAGCATTTCACCTCCAATTTAGCGTTGGTTTTAAGCCGACAACGAGTGCGGTTGCTGCTACTCGCCAACGCCTAACCAAGTAGAAACCCGCGAGCTGTGCTAAACTATGAGGCTTGGCGTGGCACAGCGTGCAACCCATTTGTACATCTACCTCACACTTGTCGACTCTTTAGATTGAGTCACCGCTTCAGGCAAATTCCTTGACCTGATTCGCATATTCGTTTGATGGTTGATGTTTTATTAACCATGAACGAAGCGGCCCGCAGCAGTGGGTCGTGCAAGTTCTTCTGCGTCACGCTTTTAC
>JANOWB010000091.1:0-10826 GCA_031417695.1 Polaromonas sp. | reverse complement strand
CAGACACCACCGTGGAAGGTTTGGGCAAACTCAAGACCGTTTTTGCAGCGCGCGGCAGCGTCACCGCAGGCAACAGCAGCCAAACATCCGACGGCGCTGGCGCTTTGATTTTGGCCAGCGAGTCCGCCGTCAAGCGCTTTGGGCTCACGCCCTTGGCCCGCTTCGTGAGCTTTGCCAGCAAAGGCGTGGCGCCGCATCTGATGGGCATTGGCCCGATTGAGGCGATTCCGGCGGCGCTCAAGTACGCGGGCCTCAAGCAAAGCGACATCGACTGGTTTGAGCTGAACGAAGCCTTTGCAGCCCAGTCGCTGGCGGTCATCAACACCTTGGGGTTGGACGCCAGCAAGGTGAACCCCATGGGCGGCGCCATTGCGCTGGGCCACCCGCTGGGCGCAACCGGTGCCATTCGGGCGGCCACCGTCATTCACGCGTTGCAGCGCAACAGGTTGCGCTACGGCATGGTGACCATGTGCGTGGGCATGGGCCAGGGAGCCGCGGGCATTTTTGAGCGGGTGTGAGCACCGTGGGTCTGGCCGCATGAACAACACCGCTACAACGCCCTTGCACCAAAGCTTGGGGCATCAGTCTGAGCACCCGTTTGACCTCGCGACTGCATTGCAGCCCCTGCCCGACGGCCGATTTGCGGGCACCACCCACCCCGCATGGGCCAACATGGTCGGGCCATTTGGCGGCATCACGGCGGCAGTGATGCTGCAAGCCGTCATGCAGCACCCAGGCCGCTTGGGTAACCCAGTGGCACTGACCGTTAACTTTTGCGCTGGCGTGGCCGAAGGTGCGTTTGAAATCACTGCCAAGCCAGCGCGCACCAACAGGTCAACCCAGCACTGGACGATTGAACTCACGCAGGGTGATGCGGTTGTCATCACTGCCACAGCAGTGACTGCCGCGCGCCGCACAACCTTTAGCAGCATTGAGTCGCACATGCCCACTGTGGCGCCCGCCGCGCGATTGAGCCGCTCTGCGCCGCCCAAACTCCCGTGGACCCAACGCTACGACATGCGCGCGTTGACTGGCCATTTGCCCACCGTGTGGGACGGCACCGAAGGCGACACGCTCACCCAAATGTGGGTACGCGACATTCAAGAGCGCAGCATTGACTTTGCATCGCTCACCGCGCTGGCAGACTCGTTCTTTCCGCGCGTGTATTTGCGTCGCCGCACCTTTGTGCCAATTGGCACGGTGTCGATGACGGTGTACTTTCATGCTGATGCTGTTGAGCTGGCCGCACTGGGCACTGACTTTGTATTTGGCCAGGCCAAAGCGCAATGTTTTTTCAACGGCTTTTTTGACCACAGCGCCCAGTTGTGGTCTAGTGGTGGGGTGCTGTTGGCCACCACCCATCAAGTGGTGTACTACAAAGAGTAGCCTCCAGGAAGTTTCCCTGCATGAGTCGCCCAACATAAGTCGCCCTGCGTAAGTCGCCCAAAACCAGCCGATTTAAGGACTCCCAATGACATCTGCAAAACACAAGCCGGTAGCACTGGTCATCGGCGCGGGTGATGCCACGGGCGGTGCCGTGGCACGGCGCTTTGCACAAGGTGGCTACACGGCTTGCGTCACCCGCCGCAGCCTGGATAAATTGCAGCGTCTGCTTGCGCAAATCAGAATGGACGGCAACGTCGCGCACGGCTTTGCCTCAGACGCTAGAAAAGAAGACGAAGTGGTGGCGCTGATTGAGCATATTGAAGCTGCGCTGGGGCCGGTTGAAGTGCTGGTGTTCAACATCGGGGCCAATGCGCCCAGCAGTGTGCTGGACGAGTCCGCCCGCAAGTATTTCAAAATCTGGGAAATGGCCTGCTTCGCGGGTTTCTTGAATGGCCGCGAGGTCGCCAGGCGCATGGTCAAGCGGGCAGCGCCGCAGCGCCTGCAAACCATTATTTTTACGGGCGCTACCGCATCGCTTCGGGGCAGCGCGAATTTTGCGGCATTTGCGGGTGCCAAGCACGCGCTGCGGGCGCTGGCCCAAAGTATGGCGCGCGAGTTGGGCCCGCTGGGTATTCATGTGGCGCACAGCATCATCGACGGCGCCATTGACACCGCTTTCATTAAAGAAAATTTTCCGCAGCGTTATGCACTTAAAGACCAAGATGGCATCATCAACCCTGCGCATATTGCCGATGCTTACTGGATGCTGCACCAACAGCCGCGCGATGCCTGGACGCATGAGTTGGACTTGCGCCCGTATATGGAAAAGTTCTGACACTCACTAGTCAAATCAACGCCCTTGCAACGCTGCACGTTGCTCTGCTTTAACTGATTCAACGTATCCTTGGAGCTAACTTGAAAAAACTGGAGACTTGACATGAAAACGTTTGAATTTTTCTTTGACTTTGGCAGCCTGGCTTCGTACCTGGCCCACACACAAATTGCGCAGCTAGAGCAGGCCAGCGGCGCCAAAGCTGTTTACCAGCCGATGCTTTTGGGCGGCGTGTTTCAGGCAACCGGTAACCAGTCGCCCGCCAGTATTCCAGCCAAGGGCGCGTACATATTCGACGACTTTGACCGCTTTGCGAGCCGATACGGCGTGCCGCTCAACCGCAACCCGCATTTCCCCATCAACACGCTGATGTTGATGCGTGGCGCTTGCGGTTTGCAAATTCAAGAACCGGCCCGTTTTATGGCGTATGTCGACGCCATGTTCAAAGCTATTTGGGTAGATTCCCTCAACATGAACGATGCGGCTGTTGCTGCCGCGGCACTGGGCGCAGCGGGCTTTGATCCCGCGGCCATGATGGCCATGACTCAATCGCCGGATGTTAAAGACCGCCTCAAGGCCGTGACGCAAGATGCCATTGATCGCGGCGTGTTTGGCGCGCCAACTTTTTTTGTGGGCCAGCAGATGTTCTGGGGCCAGGACCGATTTGACTTTATCAAGGAAGCTTTGCAATGAATGAAATTTTGATCAACAACGAAGCGGGCGTGTGCACCATCACGCTCAACCGCATTGAGCGTAAAAACTCGATTAACGTCGCGATGTATACCGCGCTGTCTGATGCGCTTGACGCTGCAACCCAAGACGCCGCCGTGCATGCTGTGGTGCTTCAAGGCCACGAAAGCATTTTTTCAGCGGGCAACGACATCGGTGATTTTTTGAACGTGCCGCCTGCTGGGCAAGACTCGCCCGTGTTTCGCTTTTTGCGCACCGTAAGCACCTTCACCAAGCCGATAGTGGCGGCAGTCTGCGGCCCGGCGGTGGGCATTGGCACCACGGTGCTGCTGCATTGCGATTTGGTTTACGCGGGCGACAACGCTGCGTTTTCGATGCCGTTTGTTAATTTAGGCCTGTGCCCTGAAGCTGCATCAAGCCTGCTGGTGCCGCAGCTGATGGGCTACCACCGTGCGGCTGAAGCGCTGCTGCTGGGTGAGCCCTTCACAGCCGAAACTGCGCTTGAAATTGGTCTGGTCAACCGCATCGTGCCGCCCAGCGAAGCCAACGCGCTGGCGCAGCAGCAGGCACGCAAGCTGGCAGGCAAGCCGTTGTCGTCATTGATTGAAACCAAGCGCCTTATGAAAAAGAGCAATGCACCGCAACTTGCCGAGCGCATGGTGGAAGAGGGTGCCAGCTTTGGCCGGATGCTCAAAGAGCCCGCTGCGCGTGAGGCGTTCACGGCGTTTATGGAAAAACGCAAACCTGATTTTGCAAGCGTGTAAATTAAAACTTAAACAATCGGAGACAAACGGCATGACAAACAACACAACAAACCGCAGAACCTTCCTGGCTACTTTGGCCGCAGGTGTTGCGGCATCTGGGTGCGCCAACATGCCCGGCGGCGCAGGCTGGACCACGTTGGTCGACGGCGCCACCATGACCAACCTGAGCGGTTTTGCTGAACTGGGCGCAGGCAACTGGAGCATTGCGGATGGCGCGTTGCAAGGCAAGGGCGGCAAGTTGGGTTATCTGGTCACGAAAGACTCGTATACGGACTTTGAAATTCGCGCCGAGTTTTGGGCGGACGAGGACTGCAACAGCGGCCTTTTTATGCGCTGCCAGGACAGGAGCAAAGTCGACGCTGCTAACGCCTATGAAGTCAATATTTTTGACAAGCGCCCCGACCCTTTGTACGGCACGGGTGCGATTGTGGACGTGGCCAAAGTAGCCCAACCCATGCCCAAAGCCGCCAACCGTTGGAACACTTATGAGGTCACTGCAAAGGGCGACCGCATGGTGGTGGTGCTCAATGGCATTCAAACCGCAGATGCGCGCGACAGAAAATTCAAAAGTGGCCCGCTGGCGTTGCAATCAGCAGGCGGCATCATCCGGTTTCGCAAGGTGTTGATTCGCGCGATTTGAATGCGCTAAAGAAGGCCAAAAGCGGTGTTTTCGGGTCTTTTTGGCACTATTTTCGGGCTGTAGCCCAATGAATACGGGCGCGAGCAGCTATTTTATTAATAGCGATTCAGGCGTATCAAGACTGCTGATTTGAATCTCTAAAAACTCATTGCTGTTCTTCGCCAGGCTGCGGTACAGCGCCTCACACAACTGCCGCGCCACGCCGCCTGGCCAATCTGCGGGCAACAACGCTGCTGGCAATTGCGGGTCGCGCAGCAGCACTTTTCGGTATTCGTGAATCAGCAGCGTTCGGGCAAAAAACGACGCGGCGGGGCCCAGACTAGCCGCGTCTGTTTGCAGCGGCGCAAAGCGCGTCATGAAGTCTTTCCACGCCTGCCCCACCGCCGCAAGCTTGAAGGTGTCTTGCATCACGGTGGCCAGCGGCTTCTCGGCGTAGCCGTCAATGCTTTGCGCGCTGAGCACCACCAGCTGGTCGCGCGTTTGCGTGCTATGGATGATGTCTTTAAGTGTGCTGTGGTCTGCATGCGGATGTGCAAACACGTTGCTGGACAGTTGGCCAAACCCGGCCCAAAGCAGCTCGCATTTTAAATGCTGGCGCGTGCTGGCTTTCAGGTGCGCGTCTATCAGCGCCAGTGTCCAGTGGCCGTCCCAAGGCAGCGCGGCAAAGTCGTAAATGCGGCGCTGCGCATGTACCACCCGAAGCCTGCCTACTTCTGACAAGCCATAAAAGCTGCGCCTGCCTACGCGGGTCACATCAAACCAGCCGTCTGCCGTCAGGCGAAACGCACTGGTGCGCACCAGCCGCGATGACAGGCCAAACAGCCCGGCCAGCTCAATCAGGCTACCCAGGCTAATGGGCGAGTCACGCGACGCCAGCGCGTCGCCAAACAGCGTGACCAGCAGCGAGTTGGCGCGCAGCGTTAAACCGCGTTGCAGCTTGCTGACCTTGACCGGCAGTTTCAAAGGTAAGTGATACATAAAAACAGGTTGTAAGAGCCGTTGTGTATCACTACTATACGAGTAATTACTTCACCCAAGGCATCAGCATGTACGCACAACTCGTTGAAACCGGCACTAAAGGCGTTAAAACGCTTGAGCAAATGTCGCCCCAAGAACGCGCCTGGCAAGAAAAAATCAACGCCGGCGTCAAGGTTGAGCCAAAGGACTGGATGCCCGACGCGTATCGCAAAACGCTGGTGCGACAAATCTCGCAGCACGCACATTCTGAATACGTTGGCATGCTGCCCGAGTCGAACTGGATTGGCCGCGCGCCTACCCTTAAACGCAAAGCCATTTTGATGGCCAAGGTACAAGATGAAGCCGGCCACGGCCTGTATTTGTACAGCGCGGCAGAGACACTGGGCGTGACCCGCGATGTCTTGTACGCCGACCTGCTGAGCGGCAAGGCCAAGTATTCCAGCATTTTTAATTACCCCACATTGACGTGGGCAGACATCGGCGCGGTGGGCTGGCTGGTCGATGGTTCGGCCATCGTGAACCAGGTGCCAATTTGCCGCTGCTCTTACGGGCCGTACGCGCGCGCCATGGTGCGGGTGTGCAAAGAAGAGTCGTTCCACCAGCGCCAGGGTTTTGACATCATGATTGCCTTGTGTAACGGAACGCCCGAGCAAAAAGCCATGGCGCAAGACGCGCTCAACCGCTGGTGGTGGCCATCGATTGCCATGCACGGCCCGGCGGATGAAGCATCAGTGAACAGCGCGCAGTCAATGGCGTGGAAGATCAAGCTGAACACCAATGATGAGCTGCGCCAAAAATTCATCGACCAAACCGTGGCGCAAATTGAATTTTTAGGGCTCGAGCTGCCCGACCCTGATTTGAAATGGAACGAAGAGCGCGGCCATTACGACTACGGGCAAATCGACTGGGTTGATTTTTTCAATGTGGTTAAAGGCAAAGGCCCGTGCAATGAAGAACGCCTGGCCGCGCGCAACAAAGCGTGGGATGACGGTGCCTGGTTTCGTGATGCATTAACCGCGCATGCTGACAAGCAAGAAGCCGAGAACTTGCAGCAGGCCGCTTGATGACGGAAGCTCCTGTGCAACGCGAATGGCCAATGTGGGAAGTATTCATTCGCAGCCAGCACGGCTTGGCGCACAAGCATGTGGGCAGTCTGCACGCAGCTAACAGTGAAAGCGCGCTGCAACACGCCCGCGACGTGTACACCCGCCGCAACGAAGGCGTGAGCATTTGGGTGGTGCGTGCCAGCGATGTGGTGGCCAGCAGTCCAGACGACAAAGCCGCGCTGTTTGACCCGGCGCAAAGCAAGGTGTTCAGGCACCCGACGTTTTTCCCCACGCCTGATGGCGTGAAGCATATTTGACCTAGCAGGCTGTTCATGGTGCATGAAGCAAGGCAGCGTTCTTTTTCCCTCTCCCGCTGGCGGGAGAGGGCTAGGGTGAGGGCGCTTACCCCGCGCTACACCCCCTCACCCCAGCCCTCTCCCCAAGGGGCGAGGGAGCGCGCCTGTTTTTTGGAAAACCAATGACTGCAAAGTTTGAATATCTGGTGAGGTTGGGCGACAACTGCCTGGTGCTGTCGCAGCGCTTGTCCGCCTGGTGCGGCCACGGCCCGGCACTGGAAGAAGATTTGGCGCTGACCAACACCGCGCTTGACTTGCTGGGCCAGGCCCGCCTATGGCTGTCTTACGCCGGTGAAGTAGAAGGCGCGGGGCGCGATGAAGATGCGCTGGCCTACCACCGCGATGCAAAAGACTTTCGCAATCTGTTGATCTTGGAGCAACCCAACGGCCACTATGGCGACACGATTGCACGGCAGTTTTTGTTTGATGTGTGGCACCAGCAGTTGCTGGTAGGGCTGTGTAAATCCACTGATGCCCGCATGGCAGAAATCGCTGAAAAATCCGTCAAAGAATCTCGCTACCACGTTGAGCGTTCCGCGGGTTTGATTGTCGCTTTGGGTGATGGCACAGCACTTAGCCGTGAGCGGATGCAAGGCGCCATCAACAAGCTGTGGCCGTATGCGCATGAGTGGTTTGAATCTGATGACATTGACGTGCAGTGTGCAGCAGCTGGCCTGTGCCCAGCGGCCAGCAGCCTGGCGAGCCATTGGCATGCAACAGTGCAAACCGTACTCACCAAAGCCACTTTGACGATGCCTGACTATGCGGGTCATCAAAAAGGCGGCAAGCGAGGCTTGCACACTGAGCACTTGAGCCATATGTTGGCGCCGATGCAAGTGCTGCAGCGCACGCATCTGGGGGCTCAGTGGTGAGCACGCTTGCCGTGCGCGCCAGCCGCGATACGTTGTTGAGCTGGCTAGGCGAAGTCATGGATCCTGAAGTACCAGTGGTGTCCATTGTTGATCTCGGCATTTTGCGGGACGTGCAGTGGGCTGATTCGCCAGATACAGCCGTGATCGTGACCGTCACGCCGACTTATTCGGGTTGCCCAGCTACAGAAGTCATTGCTCAGTCGATTCGTGAGGCCATGCATGTACGCGGCATTGCCAGCGTTGAAGTGCGAACGCAACTGTCGCCTGCATGGACCACCGACTGGATGACGCTGAAGGGCCGCGACGCCCTGCGCGCCTACGGTATTGCGCCGCCAGCAGCTCGCGCACCAAGCGCCGACGGCAGCTTGGCCATCGACATCAGTGCGCTGCTTTCCAGCAAAGTGGTGGTGCCTTGCCCGCAATGTGATTCGCGCAAAACTCGTTTACTGTCGCAGTACGGCTCAACCGCCTGCAAGGCGCTGTACCAGTGCAACAGTTGCCTGGAGCCGTTTGACTATTTCAAGCCGCATTGAAAAAAGCAAAAACCGGAAAGTTGATATTTTGGCAACGCATTCATTTCACAGCTTGGCGGTTGCCAGTGTTGAGGCCACCACGCGCGATTCGGTAGCCATTACTTTTGCGGTGCCTGAAGCTTTGCAAAAAAGTTTTGAGTACATTCAGGGCCAGTACTTGACACTGCGCGCCACGATTGACGGGCAAGAGGTTCGGCGCTCGTATTCAATCTGTTCGGCAGTGCAAGACAAGCGCTTGCGAGTAGCTATTAAAAAAGTAGCTGGTGGCGCATTCAGCAATTGGGCTGCAGGGCATTTATTGCCTGGAAATACAGTCGACGTGATGCCGCCGCAAGGGCATTTTCATGTTCCGCTAGCGCCTGAGACCGGTCGCCACATCATGGCTTTTGCGGCGGGCAGTGGCATCACGCCGATGCTGTCAATCATCAAAACCATGTTGATCGCTGAGCCGTTGACGCGCGTGACGCTGGTGTACGGCAACCGCTCGTCCAGCAGCGTGATGTTCAAGGAAGAGCTGGAAGATTTAAAAGACAGGTTTCTATGTCGCTTGAACTTGGTGTGGGTCATGAGCCGCGAAACGCAAGATATTGAGTTGTTTAATGGGCGAATCGACTATGAAAAAACCAGCGCGCTGTTAACGCGGTGGGTCGACCCGGCCAGCATCGACGCGGCTTTTATCTGCGGCCCGATTGAGATGATGCAGGCCGTGACGCAGGCGCTGCAAGAAAAAGGTGTGGACAAGTCGCGCATCAAGTCCGAGTTGTTTGGAACGCCCTCGGCCGCCAAGCCGCGTGCGATTCAAGTTCTAGATGCTAGCGACGAGCTATGCGAAGTTGAAGTTGTGCTTGACGGCAGCCGCCGCAGGTTTTCAATGCCCAAAAACGGCATCAGTGTGGTTGATGCGGGGCTCAAAGCCGGTATTGACATGCCGTACTCCTGCAAAGGCGGCGTGTGCTCAACTTGCCGCGCTCAAGTGCTGAGCGGTGAGGTAGACATGGACAATAACTTTGCCCTGGAGGATTACGAATTGGCGCGCGGTTTTGTGCTGTGTTGCCAGAGCTTTCCGGTGTCCAATAAACTGGTGATAGATTTTGACCAGGAGCACAGTCATGCCTGACTACCAGTTTATTGTTTATAAAGTCGATAGCGGCATAGCCACCGTCACGCTGAATCGCCCAGACAAGCTCAACAGCCTGATGGGCGCGATGATGCTGGAGCTGTACAGCGCCCTCGGCGAGGCAGCGCAGGACGAAGCCGTTCGTGCTGTGGTGCTCACCGGCGCAGGCCGCGCATTTTGTGCAGGGCAAGACCTGGCTGACCCAGCAATGTCGCCCAAGCCAGGTTCAAATGCACCGGCAGATATTGGCGACGTGGTCGAGACGTTCTACAGCCCGCTGGTGCGCCGCTTGCGCACTATGCCTAAGCCGGTGCTGTGTGCAGTCAATGGCGTAGCAGCAGGCGCGGGGGCCAATATTGCGCTGGCTTGTGACATCGTGATTGCGGTGCAAACCGCCAGTTTTATTCAGCCGTTTTGCAAGCTGGGTTTGGTGCCTGATGCAGGCGGCACGTGGCTGTTGCCGCAACTGGTCGGACGGGCGCGCGCGGTCGGCTTGGCGCTGCTGGGCGACAAGCTGGGCGCTGAACAAGCCGCGCAGTGGGGTTTGATCTGGAAGTGTGTTGCCGCCGCTGATTTTGAAAGCGAAGTCAACGCCGTGGCCCGCACGCTGGCGGCAGGCCCAACGCTTGGCTACCTGCGCACCCGCGACGCTATCGACCATGCCGCCACCAGCACGCTGGATTCGCAGCTTGACCTGGAGCGCGACATGCAGCGCGAGCTGGGCAATAGCCGCGACTATGCCGAGGGGGTGCAGGCTTTCATCGCCAAACGCCCGCCTGTTTTTGTTGGCGGCTAGTTTTACCAATCGCCTATGCCAGTACACACCACGCCCACCGACTTGCTCGATGCGATTGAGACTGCCAGCCGAGACGAGATCACCGCGCTGCAAATCAAGCGCCTTCAAGCTACGCTAAATAACGTCTACCAAAACGTAGCCCACTATCGCCAAGCGTTTGATGCCGCTGGAGTTCACCCCAGCGACTTTAAAACGCTCAGTGACTTGGCCAAATTCCCCTTCACTACCAAAAAAGACCTGCGCGCCAACTACCCGTTTGGCATGTTCGCCGTGCCGTCATCGCAAGTCATGCGCATCCATGCTTCGTCGGGCACCACGGGAAAACCGACGGTAGTGGGTTACACCGCCAATGACATCAGCAACTGGGCTGACCTGGTCGCGCGCTCCATTCGCGCAGCCGGAGGGCGTGCGGGCGACATGGTGCATATCTCGTACGGCTACGGGTTGTTCACGGGCGGGCTGGGCGCGCACTACGGTGCCGAGCGCCTGGGCTGCACCGTCATCCCCATGTCGGGCGGGCAAACTGAAAAGCAGGTGCAGCTGATCGAAGACTTCAGGCCGCGCATCATCATGGTCACGCCGTCTTACATGCAGGTGATCATTGAAGAATATGCGCGGCTGGGGCTAGACGTTAAAAAGTCGTCGTTAGAAATCGGCATCTTCGGCGCAGAGCCGTGGACCAACGCCATGCGCCGCGACATTGAAGCTGCCGCCGATATGGACGCGGTAGACATTTATGGCCTGTCTGAAGTGATGGGCCCCGGTGTGGCCAGCGAATGCATTGAATCCAAAGACGGCCCGGTGATTTGGGAAGAC